>CAZVEI010000065.1:6371-8525 GCA_964626295.1 uncultured Alkalibaculum sp. | reverse complement strand
AATGATGCTGCTTACGCTATAGCCACTCATGTGTCAGGAAGCCTAAAGAATTTTGTAGAATTAATGAATGAGAAAGCTCGTGTAATTGGAGCCACCCATACGAATTTCACGAATCCTCATGGGCTATACGAAACAGAACACTATACTACAGCAAGTGATCTAGCTCTTATTACACAATATGCTTTTAGAAACGAAGATTTTAAAGAGATCATTAGCGCAAAAAAAGTTGATATTAAAATCAACAATGAAGCTCATATTCTGTATAATAAAAACAAACTTCTTAGTGGCTATGAAGGTGGAAATGGAGTAAAAACAGGTTATACTATAGATGCAGGTAAATGTTTAGTGTTTTCTGCACAGAGGGATGGTTTACAAATCATTGGCGTAATCTTAAGGGCTAGCGATATATGGACTGAGTCGAGGATGTTATTAGATTATGGATTCGAACATTACACTATGGAGAATGTCATGAAAAAAGGAGAATATATCACTTCTGTATATGTAGAAAATGGCATAAACGATCAATTCAAAATCATTTCTGACGAAAACATTGACATTCCCATCAAACAAGGGGAAAATATAGAACGGGTCCTTAATGTAAACAACACGATGGCTGCACCTATATATAATAAAGAAAGAATTGGAAGTGTAGATTTTTTAATTGATGGAGAAATTGTCTATTCAAAAGACCTCTACAGCCCACGAAAAGTATACGAAAAAAATTACCCGAAGTTTTTAAAGGAAAATCTACGAGATTATTTTAATATTCTAAATGCGGAATTTCCGATGGAGTGGTTGGATTTAGATTAGGTGGTTAGAAGTAGAAAAGGTGGTAAGGTGGTCAGCAAAACTCGCCTACAGGCGAGGACGTTTTCCGCTTTCCACATTCAGCTTTTAAGTTTTTCCCGACCAACGAACCAACCGTTCAACCATTACCTATGCGCTTGAAAATTTATAGATTTAGCACATATAATAAACAACGAACAATTACAATCAAAGACAATGGAGTGACTGAATGAGATTACAAAAGTTTCTAGCCAATCATGGCGTAGATTCTAGAAGAAAGTGCGAAGAGCATATAAAAGATGGTAGAGTAAAGGTCAACAATAAAGTCATTAGGGAAATGGGATTTATTGTTGACCCTGACCGTGATGAAGTGAAATTTGATGGAAAAACAATTGGAACAAATGAGAAAAAAGTCTATATTATGCTGAACAAACCAAAGGGAGTTATTACATCTGTAAAGGACAATTTCAATAGGCAGACCGTATTAGACCTTGTGAACTTCCAGCAGAGAGTATATCCTGTAGGTCGCTTAGATTATGATACAGAAGGTCTCTTGTTATTAACGAACGATGGAGATTTTACTTATACTATGACTCATCCTAAGCATCATATAGGAAAAACATATATTGCAAAAATAAAAGGTAGACCTACAAAATCTGAAATAAAAAACTTCGAAAGTGGTTTAATAATTGAAAATTATAAGACATCTAACGCTTGCTTTAAGGTGCTTAGAGAGTTTCCTGAAAATACCCTTGTAGAAATTATAATCTGGGAGGGCAGAAACCGACAGGTTCGCAAAATGTGCGAAAAGATTGGTCATCCTGTCCTAAGTTTAAAGAGGACGAGTATTGGATCACTTACTCTTGGCGATTTAGAAGTAGGAGATTATCGCCAATTGACAAAAAACGAGATTAAATCATTAGGGGTGTTAAAGCGTGATTGAAATAAAAGTTTATGAACGAAGTCAACTAGATTTTAAACTAAATGAAGAAGAATCTACCCATGTTTGCATTATGGAAGAAGGTAAAAAAATTCTTGGGATAGCTGGATTTACTTTTTATAAATATGGAATGATTCTTAACTTTACAGAGATGAGATTAGAAGATCCTTTTTTATTTGATGGATTGGTGCAAACTGCAATTAATTACGCCTATAATAGGGGCTTAGACGAGTTAGAAGTGTACGATGAAGACACAATTGACTATATGAACGAAAACAAAATAGATATGGTAAATAATAAAATTCAGATTATGGAATTCTATAGTAAAAATGCCTGCTATCATAAAAAGGTATAATACGAACTTATTTCATATATTTATTTTAAAATAATTAAGAGTCTTAGTGCTCTAAGAAGAGACAAACAAAATA
>CAZVEI010000065.1:1614-6361 GCA_964626295.1 uncultured Alkalibaculum sp. | reverse complement strand
TAGATTATGCAGGTGGATATAGTGTCAGAGTACAAGAACTTTACAGAGATAATGTTAAAAATAAAAGAAGAGTATCCAAATTTAAGTAGGGGAAATAAACGCATCGCCGACTTTATCTTAGAAAATTACGAAAAGGCAGCCTTTATGACTGCAGCAAATCTAGGAGAAGCAGTAGGCGTAAGTGAAGCCACAGTAGTGCGCTTTGCCAATCACCTCGGCTTTAGCGGATATCCAAGATTTAAAAAAGTTTTACAAGAGATGATTAAAACAAAATTGACTACGCCTCAGCGTATTGATATGTCTTTAGATAAATTAGACAAGAACCATTTAATAAGTGACATCCTTACAGCAGATATTGATAATATTCGGTATACCTTAGATGAATTCGATCAAGATAGCTTTGAAAAGGTAATTGATTTAATTGTAAGTGCTGATACAGTTTATATAGTAGGCTTTCGCACAACTTCCCTTTTAACGCAGTTTTTAGGGTATTATTTAGATTTATTGCTTGATCAGGTAAAAGTAATCGATTCTAAAGTGGGGGACATTTACGAACAGATTATTCACGCAAAACCAAGGGATCTCGTCATAGGAATCAGCTTTCCAAGGTATTCTTCAAAGACATACGAATCCATGAAATTTTTAAAAGACCGTGGTCTTAAGGTTGTGGCCATAACCGACAATGAAATGTCACCTATTACAAGGGTTAGCGATTATTACCTTATTGCAAAGAGCAATATTATTTCCTTTGTAGATACCATTACTGCTCCAATGAGCCTTATGAACGCTATTATTGTAGCAGTTGGCTTTAGAAATAAAGAAAAAACAAAAGAAATTTTTAATGAACTTGAGGATATTTGGGCTGAACATTATATATACGATAACAGTCAAACTTAAATAAGAAAGTAGAAGAGAATATATGAGTAAAATTGTAGTAATCGGCGGAGGAGCAGCAGGTATGATGGCTGCAGGAACAGCAGGTGCAAGACACCAAGTAATCTTATTAGAAAAAAATGAAAAGTTAGGCAAGAAAATGTTTATAACGGGAAAAGGTAGGTGCAATTTCACAAATAATTGTGAAATTGAAGAGCTTATTGAAAATGTAGTCACCAATAAGTCTTTTCTCTATAGTGCCTTCTATACGTTTAGCAATACAAGTACCATACAGCTTTTTAATGAGCTAGGTCTAAGAGAAACGGTGGAGAGAGGCAATCGAGTCTTTCCACAAAGTGATAAGTCTAGCGATGTCATTAAAGCAATGACTAAGTATTTAGAAAAGAACAATGTAGAGGTCAGGCTAAATACTACAGCAAGAGAGATTTTAACAGAAGAAGGCAAAATTATAGGCGTCTTATTAGAAGATGGTCGAACAATAGAGTGTGATGGGGTTATTTTGGCTACAGGAGGCGTAACCTATAACCAGACAGGCTCTACTGGAGATGGATACCGTTTTGCTAAAAAACTAGGGCATGGAATTATTGAGCCAAAAGGAGCTCTCATTCCTCTTGTAAGCGAGGATGCTTTTGTAAAGGAGTTACAAGGACTTTCTTTAAAAAATGTTAAGGTATCCCTTTTTAAGGGTAAGAAAAAGAGTAAGGAAGTTTTTGGCGAAATGCTCTTTACTCATTTTGGTCTTTCAGGTCCTGCTATATTATCCTTAAGCTCTATTATGAAAGAGGAAGGGGAATACACCATTAAGATCAATTTAAAACCTGCTCTTGATGAGGCCACTTTAGACAGTAGAATTTTAAGGGATTTTGAAAAGTACGCGAATAAGAGCTTGAAAAATGCACTTGATGATTTGCTGCCTAAAAAAATGATTCCCGTAGTTGTTTCTTTAAGCGGTATAGAAGAAGACAAAAAGGTAAATCAAATAACAAAAGAAGAGCGCAATACAATGCGAGAAATTTTACAAAACTTAACCGTATCTATTAAGGGCAAAAGGCCTATTAATGAGGGGATTATTACCTCTGGTGGAATAAAAGTAAAAGAAGTAAACCCTGCAACCATGGAGTCTAAGTTGATTCAAGGGCTTTATATTGTGGGAGAAGTACTAGACGTAGATGCTGTAACAGGAGGCTTTAACCTTCAAATTGCCTTTTCAACTGGATATTTAGCAGGAATAAGCTGTTAAAGGAATGAAATAATACTCAAATACATAAAATAGTAAAGATTGGTATCAACACTTTAGTAAAAAAGCTAGTCCCTTTGCTATTTGGTGAAAAAAATTTGCTTTTAATGTAAGGAACAATTGCTAAAAATTGTTGATTATTTTGTATTGGAGTGTGGAATCTTGAAAAAATCTATTTCATTATTTGAGAAATTATTGATTTCAGTAATTGCTTTTTCCTTTGGAGCAGTAGTCCTAGTTCAGATTTTCGTAAATAACGATGTATTAGAGACCGTTAAATCTAATGAGACCGGTGTTCCCGTCAGTTTAGAGGAAAGCAGTGTCTATATTTCAAAAGGAAATCTTAAATTTAGCTACACAGGGGATAAAGGTGTGGTTCTTTTTCTAAATGGAGAAAAAGTAAAAGAAGAAGAAGAAGAGTCTCCTTTCGATTTAGAAGTAATAGATGGAGATGTAGTAGAAGTGAGAAATAATAATAACGAACCCATCACTCTACACCTTATAGATGCAACAGACAATCTTATTACCCCTAAAAAAGGAAGTAAATACGAGTGTAAAAAGGGAATGATGTATTTGTTTAAGGTGGAAATTCAGCAGCAAAGCTGATTTTAACTGAAAGCGGAACGTCTGGATATGGTATGGTGGTCTGTTATAGGTTGCGGGTTTCGAGATGGTGTTTGCAGGTCTAAAATTCTTCGCCCTAGGATGACGGAGATGCTGGTTTTTGAGGTCTTTTGCTAAGTGCCACAGGCACTACAAGGGAAGACCCTAACTACTCCGTTTGTCATTCTTGAGGAGCTTGCGACGAAGGATCTTGAGTTTTCATGATCTCGCCTTTAGGCGAGTGTTGCATTTGCGTCCAACTGTCCAACGAACCAATCAAAAACGTCAACAGCCGCTTTTACTTAAAATTTACACCTTACAACGTATAATTTAAAACTTCAATGGAGGATTACATGAAAAATATACATATCGCAATCGATGGGCCTGCTGGGGCGGGGAAGAGTACTATTGCTAAGAGATTAGCTCAAGAGCTTCATATTAATTATTTAGATACAGGGGCGATGTATAGAGCTTTGACCTATCATATTTTGCAGCTAAATGTGGATGTAGAAGATGAAGAGACCATTATAAAAGAAGCTGAAAAGGTTGACATTGATTTTAATGACAATTCCATTTATTTAAATTCAAAAAACGTAGATACTGAAATTCGCACACCACAGGTTAGCAACAACGTATCTGCAGTATCTAAATTTTCCAGAGTGCGAGAGCTCTTGGTGGACAAACAACGCAAAATTGCCAGTGGAAAATCCGTTATAATGGATGGTAGAGATATTGGCACAGTTGTCTTACCTAAAGCAGAGTACAAGTTCTATTTAGATGCGTCTATTGATATTCGAGCTCAAAGAAGGCACGAACAGTTAGACCAAGATATTGATATGGAAGAATTAAAGAGAGATATTGCTTTAAGGGATGAAATGGACCAGACAAGAAAAATTTCTCCTTTAAAAAAAGCAGAAGATGCAATAATTATTGACACAAGTAATATGACAATCGATGAAGTTATACAAGCTATGAAATCTATTATAATGCAAGGGGAAGGTGAGTAGATGGTATACACATTTGTCCGATTTATCGTCAATCTTTATATATCCTGTATTTATAAGTTTGAAATACATCATAAAGAAAAAATTCCCCATTCAGGTGCCATCATCATCTGCTCTAATCACATTCACTGGGCTGATCCCATCATTTTAGCTTGTAAATGTACTAATAGGACAATACACTTTTTAGGCAAGGCAGAACTATTTAAAAATAAAGCCCTTTCTTGGCTGCTAAGGCATCTTAATGTTATTTCCATCAAAAGAGGGCAAAGTGATATTGGTGCCATTAAGAATTCTTTAATAGTGCTAAAACAAGAACAGACTCTTGGCATTTTTCCAGAAGGTACTAGGGTAAAAGATGGAGGAGAAAAAAAAGCCGAGGCTGGACTTGCTATGTTGGCTATAAAATCAAAGGCTTTGGTTGTTCCAGTAGGAATTTCTGCAAGTTATAAAATAGGAAGTAAAATTACCATTAAAATAGGAGATCCCATTTCTTTAGATCCTTATTATGGGAAAAAAGTACCGAAAGAAACCATGGAAGAAATCAGTGAAGACATCATGAACCAGGTGCGAAAATTAAAAGAGAAATAAGAGAGGGACAAAATGGAAATCATACTAGCGAAAACTGCAGGATACTGTTTTGGTGTGCACAGAGCATTAGATTCAGTAGACAAAGCCATAGAAGAGAGACCCGCTCATCACATTCACACATTAGGCCCTATTATACACAATCCTCAAGTTATCAAAAAACTTGAAGAAAGAGGAGTAAAGACTGTAAAAGGATTAGATGAAATCCAAGATGGGACGGTAGTTATCAGGTCTCATGGTGTTGGAGAAAATGTGATTAAAGAGGCAGAAGATAAAAATTTACATTTAATTAATGCCACTTGCCCCTATGTAGCGAATATTCAACAAAGGGCAAAAAAATATTATGACCAGAGTTATCAGATCATCATCATTGGAAATAAAGAACTGACTAATACTCAAATGTTTAACCAAAGGGCAATGGCTG
>CAZVEI010000065.1:0-1604 GCA_964626295.1 uncultured Alkalibaculum sp. | reverse complement strand
AATATGCGTTGTAGCACAAACTACGATTACAAATGAATTGTTTGCTGAAATAACTCAAAAAATAGAAGAACAGCACAATGATGTAGCAATATTTAATACGATTTGTAATGCAACAAAGGAACGCCAAGAAGAAACGCGAAAGATCGCACAGGATGTTGACTGTATGATTATCATTGGCGGATATGACAGTTCCAACACGCAGAAACTAGCGAGCATCAGCAAAGAGTATTGTAATAATACATTCCATATTGAGACGAAAGAAGATCTGGATATGGATAAAATAAAAAAAATTGAAAAAGTAGGTATTTCCGCGGGAGCATCAACACCCCAATGGATTATCGAGGAGGTTATGAACTTTATGGAAAATCAAGAGAATAGCATGGAAAACATGAACAGCACTTATGAAGAGACCTTCAAAAGTCTTAGAAAAGGCAGCATTGTAGAAGGAAAAGTAATATCTGCATCAAAAGATGAAATTATCGTCAATGTAGGATATAAAACAGACGGAATCATCAAAAGAAGTGAGTACACAAAGGATCCAAATGTAGACTTAAGCACAGTAGTAAGTCCACAAGACAATATTGAAGCGTTAATATTAAATATTGGCACTGACGGGGTAGAACTTTCTGTTTTGCGTCTAAAAGAGAGAAAAGTAAAAGACGAATTAGAAAAAGCTTATGAAGAAGGCACAGTCCTTGAAGGTAAAGTAGCAAAAGCCATTAAAGGTGGTTTGATCGTAGACGTAGGAATTTCTGAAATTTTTATGCCTGCTTCACAATATCACTATAAATTCGTAAAAGATTTAGAATCTTTAGTAGGAAAAGAAGTTAAAGGAAAGATTATTGAATTTGATAAAAAGAAAAATAAAGTAATCTTCTCCCAAAGAGTAATAATCGAAGCAGAACACAAAGCTAAAGTAGAAACAGATGCAAAAGAAAAAGGCGATTTCTTCAATTCCTTAGAAGTAGGGCAAAAGATCAGTGGTAAAGTAAAATCTATTATGAATTATGGGGTTTTTGTCAATATAGGAGCTCTTGATGGAT
The DNA here is from genome assembly GCA_964626295.1 of uncultured Alkalibaculum sp. GTDB lineage: Bacteria > Bacillota > Clostridia > Eubacteriales > Alkalibacteraceae > Alkalibaculum. Next base: position 561 of record CAZVEI010000065.1, on the reverse strand, counting down.
TTATTCACATTTCAGATTTATCTCATGCTAAGGTAAATCATCCAAATGATGTATTATCTGAAGGGGATACAATTGAAGCAATAATCATCAATTTAGATGAAGAAAAACAAAAGATTAAATTGAGCATAAAAGAGATGATAGAAGATCCTTGGACTTCATTTGTTAATAACAATAAAAAGGGAGATATTATAGAAGGTAAAATTACAAACATAGTATCTTTCGGTGCATTTGCAGAAGTGGCGCCAACGGTAGAAGGCTTAATTCACATTTCTGAAATTTCTCACGAAAAAGTAGAAAGCGTAGAGTCTGTTCTTCATAAAGGAGATACTGTACAAGTTAAAATCATAGGTATCGACAATGATAAGAGGAAAGTATCTTTAAGCATTAAAGAAACGATTGAAAAACAAGAAAAACGAGTAGAAATCAAAGAAAACATAAGCGTATACAAAGACGAAAATGCAAATCCAACACTAGGGGATTTATTCGGGGATTTATTCAAATAAAAAAAGGGCTAAGGCCCTTTTTTTGGTTGGACTGTTGTTTCATAAAATAAAAAAACCT
>CAZVEI010000064.1:0-8608 GCA_964626295.1 uncultured Alkalibaculum sp. | reverse complement strand
CTCGATTTAACTTTAGCAGAAATCCCCCAAGAAGAAACGATTGTAGACTTAACTACAATTATGGGTGCAATTGAAATCATCGTTCCAGAAGACATTAATATAGAATGTGAAGGCACAGCTGTTTTAGGAGAAGTTAAGCTGATTAATGAATCAACAGGTGGAATTATTGCAAATACTTCATATTTCCAAAAAAGTCCTGCGCCTTCCAAAAAAGTAGTAAAATTCTATGCTCACGCCATACTAGGTGGCATTGAATTACGTCATAAAAAAACGCCTTCCTCTCGCTAGTTCTAAGTTTTCACAATAGTTACGTATTGATATATTTTTATCATGTGGCAAGTAATATAAGTAAAAAACCTTATTCTGTGTGAATTCAGCATTAAATAATAAATGGTTAAACAATTGCTTAACTACCCCTTCATCTTTGTCGAATATTGTTAGATATTCACTATTCATCGCTTTTAATATTTATTTAGCACTCCTTTATTCTACTCAAATAAAAGAGTGCTAGTGGCAAATAGGCAGAGTCCTCTTGATTGTTATATAATTACCATAGCTTGTACTAATCTCTCAATTTGGTATAATTAGAGTATAAGTTTTATATATTGGTTTATGAATACGGTTAAATGTCTTTAAATGAGGAGTTTATTACATAATCTATTATTGTCGTAACCAAATAATAATTCAACGATACCATCTTTAGGGGGTGCTATAATCATGAGAGAGTTTACTAAAAGAAGAAGCATTAAGAAGTATAAGAATCAGCCTATCACACAAGATGTGTTAAACTCAATTCTTGAAGACGCTTTAATTGCTCCTACTTCTACTGACAGAAAATTATGCGAGTTTATTGTAATTACAGACAAAGAAATTCTTACGCAACTATCCACATGTAGAGAGCGTTGTTCCCAATTTCTAAAGGATACACCTGCCGCTATTGTGGTCCTTTCAGAAACAGAAGTATCAGATGTGTGGATTGAAGATTTGACTATTGCAGCTTATACCATTCAATTATCTGCTTATAATGAAGGTCTAGACACTTGTTGGATTCAAGTTCGAAATCGAAAGAGAAATAAGTATGAATCTGCAGAAGATTATATTAAAACAACCCTTAATATACCTGATAATTATGAAGTTGAATGTATTGTTGCTATAGGGTATGGTGATGAAGAAAAAGAGACTTATACAAGGCCAGATTCAGATTGTGAACGAGTACATACTAATAAGTTCTAAGTAATACTTCTAGAACACCTAAAAAAGAAGAGGTTCATGTAGACCTCTTCTTTTTTAGTTACTACTATTATAGTATTCCTTTAGGGTCAAGATCCTTCGCTGCGCTCTAGGATGACTGAGCAGGAGCTAGGGTCAAAAGGAGGTATCCTTCTGCTTACCACCTTGTTTTACATAATACTTAGAACGTACAACTAAACCACCGTAGGTGGTTTCCCTGCTTCTACTAGCGTCTTGCTCCTAAACATAAAAATCGTCTGAAAGCTTAAAAGTGCGCCTGTGATGATTAGGAGCCAGCCGATATCTATAATATCTGCAATCGGGCCGAATAAAAGCATTCCTACAGGCATTACTGAGGAGGATATCATTGATAATACACCAAAAACTCTTCCTAGGTAATCGTGTTCTACCTTTTCTTGCAGTAATACTATGGCTGGGGTATTAAAGATTGGCATAACTACGCCCATTAGTCCTGTAAATAAAAGATACCATGTAAATTCAGGTGCTACACCTAATGATATTGTAAGGAGTCCTGAAATAAAGCAAGAAAAGATCATAGAGTGTACCCTATTTTTAAATCCACCCCAGGTGGCCATAAGTATCCCCCCTAGGATCATGCCTAAAGAGAAGGCTATTTCAATAACAGTCAATCTCCACACATCCTGCCCAAATCGGCGTGTTACCTGTAATGGAGTCAAAAAAGCCACTGGCGTCACTAAAAACAAGTATAATCCATCGAAAATAAAGAAGTTTTTTACATAAGAATGGTTTTTAATATATGTAAATCCTTTACGCAAATCCCAAAAATAATCTACCTTTATACCTTCATCTATATTCTTATGAGGAGGCACTTTTAAGAACCAAATCAAAATCCCTATGGCGGTCATAGCCGTAATGATATCTATTAAAAATATGACTTCTATAGTTGCTAGTGTCAGTAAAGCTCCGCTAAGCATTGGTGAAAGAAGAAAAATAACAGACTGTATGCTGCCATTTATACTATTCACTTTCATAAGGTATTCTTGGGGTACTAGTTGTGGAATGAAGGCGTTTACCGCTGGAGTTTGTATTCCTGTTCCTAATGCACGTACCCCTGATACAAGAAACAATAAGCCTAAAGACTCCTTTCCTGAATAAAAAAACAAGGCCATAATAAATGTGACCATTGCAATGATTCCATCAGAAATGGCTATTAATTTCTTTCTATCATACTGATCTGCCCATACTCCTGCAAATGGAGATAAAAAAAATGTAGGCAAGAATCCACAGATAATGGATATGGTCATCATAACTCCCGATTGAGTTTCTAAAGTTATATACCACATAATTGCATATTGAACTAAAGATGAACCAAAGAGCGAAATCGTTTGACTCATTATAAATAAAATAATATTTCTTTTCCAGTTGGTATTCATATGTTTTCCCCTTATGTTGCTATATGTAGTAATACTATCTGTAAATTTTGTTGACATCTTTTATTATACAATAAACGACTCATTATTAATAGAAAATGGAATTTTTAACAAATCTTAATGTTGTCTTCCATTATTTACCACTTGAATCATATCTTACCTGTAACTATAATGTAAACAAGATGTAACAAATAAGAGGAGGAAATACAAATGAAAATATTTAGTAAAGCTGTTACAATCGGTTTAATACTAGCCACTTTAATTCCAAGTAGCGTAGGTGCGGCTACCGTTAGAAGAAATTCAGACTGCAATGTGAATTATAGATATTCCTACAATAATGTGTTAAAAAGAGAGAATATTCAAAAGTACATAACATCTATACCAAGTAAAACAGAAGAAAAGAAAGACACAACTCCTGTAACACCAAAACCTGTAGAAGAACAAAAAGATACAACAGAACAAAAAGAAACGCCTAAACAAAACAGTTCACTAAATGCATTTGAGCAAGAGGTAATCAACCTTACAAATCAAGAACGAGAAAAAAATGGTTTAGCACCATTTAAAGCGAATATTGAATTATCAAGTGTTGCCAGAACAAAATCTCAAGACATGATTGACAAAAACTACTTTGACCATCAATCACCTACATATGGTTCTCCATTTGAGATGATGAAAAGCTTTGGAATCAGCTATAGAACAGCTGGTGAAAACATAGCAAAAGGTCAAAGAACAGCTCAACAAGTAGTAAATGGTTGGATGAATTCTGAAGGGCATAGAAAGAACATCTTAAATCCTAACTTTACTGAAATTGGCGTTGGATACGCTGTAAGCCCTAGTGGAACGGCTCACTGGACACAAATGTTTATAGGATAAGAATAGTCGCTAGTCACTAGCAGTAGTATAAAAAGCCTCCTAAATTCAGGAGGCTTTTTAACTGTTTAAGTACATGATTTTAATTTTCCCCTAACTTACAATTTTATAGTAGGTCCTTGCGGTTAAGAAATAGATTGCCACGTAAAAGGCTACAAAAACAAGTATTGTTATAGCTATACAAGTGGCATATAAAGGGATATTGGTTAGATTAAAGACAGATAGCATTTTAGTTATTACATTAAAGGCAAAAGCAATATGAACGATTGCTGTAATTAAGGGTAAGAAAAACACAGTCAGCACCTGAGAATGAATGGATTTCCTTATTTCCTTATGGCTTAGACCTACCTTTTGCATAATCTCATATCTCTTTTTATCATCGAAACCTTCGGCTACCTGCTTGTAGTAGATTATTAGGACTGTAGCCATAATAAACAACAATCCTATGAATAAGCCTAAGAAAAACAAACCACCATATACTGTGTAAAAGCTAGCTTTATTGCTTTCTGCGCCTTCTACTCCCATGCCTATTTCTAAATTACTTAGGGCATTTTTTAAAGAGGTAGTAAGTTTTATTTCTTCTTCACTTTCTCCATTTACATCAAAGCCATAGTAATAGGACAGTTCAGGCATATTGGTATTTCCTTCTAAAGAGCCATGAATTTGCCTAATGGTATCTAAGTTATCTACTACTAAATAATAGCTATTGGATAAAATCGCAGCCACTTCACCCTCATATTCAAAAGTGCTTAGCCTATCTTTTATATTTAACTCGTAATTATTTAAGGTGATTTTATCACCTGCTATCTCTCCACGTAGTGTATATAATAAAGCTTCTCCTTCTTTTAAATCTACTTTTTCATTATCTAATTTGTTATAGTCCTCTTGTGTAATAAATCCTAATAGAGCTAAATTATTAGTGGAAAAGTTATTCTGATCCATCTTTGAAAAGACTGAGCCTTTTTGTGATGTCATAAAACTCATCGTTCTATTTCTTATACTATTTTTTGTGGGATAACCTCCTTTTTCTATGTGATCGCGAATAATATTATCTATTTTAGAAGCCTCCTCATCAGAAACATCTGATCCGCTAACAATGATATTTCTAGGATATCGCGTGCGAAGCAAATCTTCCATTCCCACATATAGAGATACTGTCGTGGATAAGGTGATGATTACGGCAGTAGACAAAATACAAATATTAGCAAGACCAGCTGCATTTTGCTTCATGCGATAAATCATGCCAGAAACAGATATAAAGTGATTTGTTTTATAATAGTATTTCTTATTTTTACGCAGAGCCTTTAATACAGCTATACTTCCCCCACTAAATAAACAATGAGTTCCAAATATGACAAATAATACAGCAATAAAAAACACATTTAGTGCTGCTATTGCATTGTCTGTCGTCAATGCTAAATAGTACCCAATACCTAAACTTAAAATGCCAGCTATAACTGACAACCACTTAGTTTTTGGCTCCCTCTCACCTACATCTGAACCCTTTAACAAGTCAATAGGCTTTGAACAGTGTACTTGGATTATATTAAAGAGGAAATTTAATATAAAGATTCCCCCGAATAATAAAAGCGTTGCTATTACAGCAATTATAGAAATTTCGAATCCAAATACTACATCAAAATTTAATATTTTTAAAAGCAATAAGATCATAAGCTTACTTAAAAGTATTCCACCTAAAATACCCGCGGTAAGACTTATTACCCCTATAAACAAGATTTCATAGAGCATAATTTTAGAAATATGTCTTTTTTCCATTCCCAGTATATTAAATAATCCAAATTCTTTCTTTCTCTGTTTTATTAAAAAACTATTGGTATATAAAAGAAATATAACAGAGAATATACCAATAATTATGGCTCCTAAAAACAATATTTGCCTCAAACTCCCACTGTCACTTAAATTCCCCATATCCTTTACAACGACTAAATAACACATATTGTAAAACATAATAATCGTCCCAATACAGGTCAACAAGTAAGGTATATAGGCTTTTGAGTTCTTCTTTATATTGTTTAAGGCAAGTTTGGCGTAAAATCCCCTATTCATCTCTTGTACCACCTGTAGTAATTAATGTAAGAGTATCTGAAATCTTTTGATACATTTCCTCATTCGTATTACAAGCTTTATATATTTGATGAAATACCTCTCCATCTCTTATAAACAAAACCCTCTTTGCGTGGCTTGCAGCTTTTACGCTGTGTGTAACCATTAGTATGGTTTGATCGCTGTTGTTTATTTTCGTAAAGACCTTTAACAGTTTTTCTGAAGCACGGGAGTCAAGAGCACCTGTTGGCTCATCGGCAAGTATGATATGAGGATCTGTAATCAAAGCCCTAGCAATAGCTACTCTTTGCTTTTGACCTCCTGATACCTCGTATGGAAATTTATTTAGTATTTCATCAATTTCAAGTTCTTTTGCAATAGGCTTTAACTTGTTGTTCATTTTCTCATAACTTTCCCCTGCTAGTACAAGGGGTAAAAAGATATTGTCTGCAATGGAAAATGTGTCTAATAAATTGAAGTCCTGAAATACAAAACCTAAGTTATCTCGCCTAAAAGCTGATATTTCTTTTTCTCTTATTGATAAAAGGCTACTGCCATTTAACAAAACCTCTCCGCTAGTGGGTTTATCTAGTGCAGCTAATATATTTAATAAAGTCGTCTTTCCCGAACCCGATTCACCCATTATGGCTATATATTCCCCATGCTCCACAGAAAAAGATACATTTGTAAGTGCTTGAACAGGAGCTCCTCCAAATCTTGTCGTATAAACCTTTTTTACATTACTTACCTCTAAGAGTGGCATCTTGATATCCTCCTTATTTCGTTCTCCTCTTTATTATAAAGAAAGAGAAAATGCCCTGCCATTTCTTTGGCTTACATTTTCTCTCTCAACCTTACAATTTGGTAAGTTTGTCATTCTATCACCATATCTACTGTATCAAGGCCTATTTTCACTTTAGTGCCTTTATCTATAATCGATTCAATAGAAATCGTATGAGACATATTGTTTAGAATTCTTTTACATAGATAAAGTCCTATACCAGTGGATTTTTTATCGCTACGCCCATTAAAACCAGTATAGCCTTTTTCAAATATTCGAGGTAGATCCTCCCCCGCTATTCCTATTCCAGTGTCTTCTATTACTAATGTTTTAGGAAGTTTATCGTCCATATAGATTGAAATTTTCCCAGCATTTGTGTACTTAAGGGCATTTGATAGAATTTGCTCTATAACAAATACAATCCACTTTTCATCTGTCAAAACATCTATATCTATTTCTTTATAATGAAGCTTAATTTTTTTACGTATAAATGTACTAGAGTATTTTCTTATTGCTTGCTTTATGATTTTATTAAGAGAGTATCTTTTAAATATTAAATCCGAGTTTATGCTTTCCACTTTTAGGTATTGTAGTACCATTTCAACATATTGTTCAATCTTAAACAATTGTTCTAATAGCTCCATATGTAGACTATCTTTTTCCGATTGCAATAATAATCTCATTGCAGCAATAGGGGTTTTAATTTGGTGAGCCCATATTGTATAATAATCTATCATTTCGCTATAGGATTTGTCCTTTTTATTTATAATGTCTAATTTATCTTTATCTATAATTCTAATTAATTCCTGGTAATCCTCTTCTATAAGCTCTTTTAAAACAGGAAGTTTATAATCTGTGATCTTTATGTTTGTTTTAAGTCTCTTCAAAAAATCATGCCTTTTATAATAAAATCTAAAATCCATTGTGCCTATTATAAGAATAAAAACGCTTATTAAAAGAAATGCATAATATATGGGCTCAAATGGCAAAGAGTATAAAGTAAATAGAATTAAAAAAATCAGAAAAATTATTACTAAAAGAAATGCTATATTTCGTTTGGACTTTAAATAAGAAACTAAAGTACTCATAAAATCTTTCATTTACTTCACCATATATCCAATACCTTTTTTCGTAATGATAAAATGATCTAAGCCAATATCTAAAAGCTTCTTACGTAATCTATTAATATTTACAGTTAATGTATTGTCATCGACAAAGTTATCGTTTTCCCATAATCGTTGCATGATTTCTTCACGGGTGACAACTTTGCCTGGGTTTTCCATGAGAATTTGAATAATTTTATAATCATTTTTCGTCAGTTCAATTTTTTTATTCTCATAGGAAATCGTCGTATCACCAAGATTTAGCATTACTCCATTATGCTCTATATAATGAACTTGTCCGCGAAAGGAGTAGCTTCTCCTTATAAGAGCATTAATTTTAGCCGTTAGAACATCTAAGTCAAAAGGTTTCGCAATAAAATCATCTCCACCCATATTCATTGCCATTACGATATTCATATTGTCACTTGCTGAGGAAATAAATATGATGGGCACTTTAGATAATTTTCGTATTTCAGTGCACCAGTAAAAACCATTATAGTAAGGCAACATCACATCTAGTAGTATGAGCTGTGGATCAAAAGCAATAACTTGTTTTGTTATATTCTTAAAGTCCTTAATATATGTAGCATCATAATCCCATCTGCCTAGATAGTCTGCAATGGCCTTTGCAATCGTAATATCATCTTCTACAATCATTATTTTATACACTTATTGTACCTCCAAACAGAGTATCATTTGTAGATCATTACTAGTCCCATTGACAATGTCTATTTAAAATTTCCACAAACTCCTCTAAGTATTTACCATCTACTTCATCAAATCGATTGATTAGAGGGCTATCTATATCCAGTACGCCTAATTGCTTTAAAATCAGTTCATAATCCTTTGCTTTCTGTTCCATAATCCACCTCATAAGTTTATTGATTCTAATGTTTTCTTATCTTTATTATTTTATCATAAGCAAGAAAGGAAACATATATAAAATCTTATAGAATAAGGTCTAGTATCATGCTAGGCATAGTCGATTTTACAATTAAATACTGTTGATGTTTTTTACAACAAACGAGTGAATGTATCCTCTCCCTATGCTAAAATAAGATATATAGGATTACACTAAAATAAATAAAGTTGCAATCAAGAAGAGGGGGATTTTATGAGCTTTGTTGAAATTAAAGGGTTGACAAAAA
>CAZVEI010000063.1:2771-8816 GCA_964626295.1 uncultured Alkalibaculum sp. | reverse complement strand
ACTCGTCTTGGAGCATTTCTTTGGATTCTTCTATTGAATTTATTACATCTCTATACTCTCTAAATTTAACGATAACTGGATCTAACTTTGCGTGTTCCTTAACAAGTTTTTTCCATTCCGTTTGATTGCCAATAACTTCTGGATCACTGACTTTTCGTTCAAGATCTATAAATTTACGTTCTATAGCTTCTAATTTATCTAACATCTTTACCCTCCAAATTACATCTATTGGAATTATATCATAGGAAAAAACGAAGCGCAAGAAATTAGCTGAAGGTGGAAAGCTTTCATTTAATTGTTGGAGGAGATGTCTTGAAGAATATCTTGTTTTTTCTTTTACCAAAGAAGGATGTAGTTTTCTTGAATGTTAATTGTTCGTTGAAATTCGCTTTGGAGGTAATGGAAACAAATAATTATAGTTCAATCCCCCTAGTAAACGACAAAGGTAAGTATGCAGGAGCGGTAACACAAGGAGATGTACTTTGGGCATTTAAAAATAACCCTCATATTAATTTTGACAACTGTGGTAAGTATGATTTAAAGGATATTAATCTACATAAAAAAATTGAGTCTGTCCGAATCAATCAACCTTTAGTAGAGATTATCAATATGGCTAAACATCAAAACTTCATTCCTGTTACGGATGACGATGGAACTTTTATAGGGATTATTAGAAGGCAGGATGTTATCGATTACTTATTGAGTGTTTTGCGGGAGAAACAGGAGCAGAGCATGGTAGCGGAAGGCTGATAAAGACAGCGATCAGGGTTTGAGTCAAATATGCGACTTGCGTCGTAGTGAACAATGAACATGAAACAATGAATAATTAACAGTATGTGAATACTTTGTAAGACTCGCATATTTGTACTGCTCATTGTTCCATGTTCATTTTTTCATTGTTCCGTAAATATAAAATCTTTGTAGTATTTAGTATATACTTTTATAGTTGGTCTGGGTCGGGCTCTGCGGATCACAGATCCTTCGCTTCGCTCTAGGATGACAATAGCAGAGCTTTGGCTTTGCTAACCACCTTACCACCTTACTTCAATTTTTCCGGATTCAAACACTCCAACTCTTCTAGAACAAAGATACCATCTTTTCTAATTAGGACGTCGTCGAAGTAGATTTCTCCACCGCCGTATTCTGGGGTTTGAATGTTTACTAGGTCCCAGTGGACGGAGGATACGTTTCCGTTATTGGCTTCTTCGTAGGCCATTCCTGGCGTGAAGTGGAAACTTCCCATAATTTTTTCATCAAATAGTGTGTCTTTCATTGGGTGGATGATGTATGGATTTACGCCTATGGCAAACTCACCTATATATCTGGCTCCTCCATCGGTGTCTAGTACTTCATTTAATCTTTCTGTGTTGTTGGAGGTTGCCTTAATAATTTTTCCGTCTTTAAATTCAAAACATATATCTTGATAGGTAAAGCCTTGGTATTCTGATAATGTATTGTAAGTGATCACTCCGTTGACAGAGTCTTTAACTGGTGCTGTGAATACTTCTCCGTCTGGAATATTTTCTTTTCCGTCGCATTTTATTGCTGGTAAGTCTTTAATAGAGAAGCTTAGGTCTGTTCCTGGTCCTGTAATCCGCACTTTATCTGTTTTGTTCATTAAATTGACTAGAGAATCCATAGCAATTGACATCTTTCCGTAGTCTACATTGCATACGTTAAAGTAAAAGTCTTCGAAGGCTTCTAAGCTTGTAGTGGCAAGTTGAGCCATAGCGTAATTAGGGTATCTTAGGATTACCCATTTTGTTTCATTGACACGGTAGTCTAGTACTGGTCTTAAGATTTTGCTTTGTAAGACTAAATTTTGAGAAGGGACGTCTGATAGCTCTGATGTATTAGGGCTTGCGCTAATGGCAATATAAGCGTCCATTTGTTTCATTTTGTGTAGACTGTAATCTAATTGAATTTTTAATTGTTCTTCACTAGTTCCCATTAGAATTTCTCTGCTAATGGAGCTATCTCCGATTTCTACAAAAGGGTATCCGCCAGTAGCGTACACTTCTTTGACTAATTGTTTAACCAGGTCTTTTCCCTCTATGCCAGATAAGGAAATGAGTACCTTTTCGCCTTTTTGTATGCTACAAGAGTAGTTTACTAGGTTTTTTGCTAATGTTTTGATTCGTGGATCCATGTGCATTCCTCCAATTCCTTCGTCTCTATTTGAAATTAAGTGGTTATATTTACGTTTTTGTATATTCGTTTTCGGGTTGCTGTTGTGGGAAGGTGGTCAGGTGGTCAGCTTTAAGGTGGTCAGGAAAAGCATGCTTGGGTATTCCTTTCGGGTCTTAGGATGACAAAAGCAGGAGTCCTTTTCTCGCCTTCGGCGAGTTTTGCTTTTGCTGACCACCCGACTACCTGACTACCTGACCACCCGACCACCTAAAAAACTAATCTACGTATCAAGTAAAAAAGGCACGTGAGTGCCTTTTTTACATCTCCTACAATCTCTACATCTTGATAAACTTCAGCTCGCCGTCTTCCACTGTTGCTTTGATTTTTGCTCCTTGGATTACATTGTCTTTTAGCATTTCTTCGGAGAGTTTGTCTTCTATTTCTTTTTGGATGGTTCTTCTTAGTGGTCTTGCTCCGTATTCTAGGTTTGTTCCCTTTTGGGCGATGAATGCTTTGGCGCTTGGGTCGAACTCTAACTCGATTTCTAGACCTACTAATCGCTTAGATAGTTGTTGTAGCATTAAATCGATTATAGAGTGAATGTGTTTGTCATCTAATTGATGGAATACGATGACCTCATCGATTCTGTTCAAGAATTCTGGTCTAAAGGTCTTTCTAAGTTCTTCCATAATATTACTTCTCATCTTTTCGTATTGGCCTTCGGATTCGCTTTCAGATGTAGCAAAGCCTAATGTCTTTTGCTTTTTAATCGTATGAGCCCCTACGTTTGATGTCATGATGATGACTGAGTTCTTAAAGTCTACTGTTCTTCCCTTACCATCTGTCAATCGTCCATCTTCTAGTATTTGAAGGAGGATATTAAATACATCTGGATGGGCTTTTTCGATTTCGTCTAGTAAGATTACAGAATAAGGTTTTCTTCGGACTTTTTCTGTTAATTGTCCTCCTTCATCGTATCCTACATATCCTGGAGGTGAACCGATAAGTCTAGATACGGTATGCTTTTCCATGTACTCTGACATGTCAACGCGAATCATTGCATCCTCATCGCCAAACATGGATTCGGCAAGGGCCTTACTTAGTTCTGTTTTTCCTACACCTGTTGGTCCTAGGAAGATGAAGGAACCAATTGGCCTCTTAGGATCTTTTAGCCCTACTCTTGCCCTTCTAATAGCCTTCGATACAGCCTTTACAGCTTCATCTTGACCAATTACTCTCTTATGAAGGATACCCTCTAAATCGAGAAGCCTTGCAGATTCATCTTTAGACAATTCCCTTACAGGTACTCCTGTCCAGCTAGCTACGATATCCGCAATCTCATCTGGCCCTACTACAGCTTCTTTGCTAATATTGTTCTTTTGTTTCCAAGATTCTTTTAACGTTTTCAGCTGTTCTTTGGCTTTGTTTTCTTGATCTCTGATTTCAGCAGCTTTTTCAAAATCCTGTGATGCAACTGCTTCTTCTTTTTCTTGTTCTAATTTTTCAATTTTTAGTGCAATTTCTTTCATATCCGGTGGAGCTGTCAATTGAGAAAGTCGTACCTTTGAAGCTGCCTCGTCGATTAAGTCAATAGCCTTATCTGGTAGGTAGCGGTCATTAATGTATCTAGAGGACAGCTCTACTGCTGCTTGAATGGCTTCTTCCGTGATCGATACTTTGTGATGAGCTTCGTATCGGTCTCGAAGTCCTCTTAAGATTTCTACAGCTTCTTCTTTTGTTGGCTCTCCAACCGTTACTGGTTGGAATCTTCTTTCTAAAGCAGCGTCTTTTTCAATGTGTTTTTTATACTCGTCAAGAGTTGTAGCGCCAATGGCTTGTAGTTCACCCCTTGCTAGGGCAGGTTTCATAATATTAGAAGCGTCAATAGCTCCTTCTGCAGCACCTGCGCCGATAATCGTATGGAGTTCATCTATAAATAAAATGATATTATCCGCATTTCTGATTTCTTCCATAGCGCCTTTTAATCGGTCTTCAAATTCTCCACGGTATTTGGCTCCTGCTACCATAGAAGACATATCTAAGGAGACGACTCTTTTGTCTCTAAGATTTTCTGGAATATTGCCTTCTACAATTTTTTGAGCTAGACCTTCTGCTACAGCTGTCTTACCAACCCCTGGCTCTCCTATAAGAACTGGATTGTTCTTTGTTCTACGGCTTAGTATTTGAATAACTCTTTCTATTTCCTTTTCTCTACCGATAACAGGGTCTAATTGACCTTGAGATGCCATAACCGTTAAATCTCTACCGTATTTATCTAATGTCTTCGTATTGCTGTTTTTCGCTACATTCGTTTTATTGTTTTGATTTACTGTATTGTTCATTAATTTGATGATTTCTTCTCTGATCTTTTCAAAGCTTAAGTTCATGTCTAGTAGGATTTTAGCGCCTACTCCTTCTCCTTCTCGAATAAGTCCCAGTAAAATATGCTCTGTTCCAATATAGCTTTGATTAAGAGCTCTTGCTTCCATCAAACTTAATTCTAAGATTTTCTTTGTTCTAGGAGTATAGCCAATAATCTCACTAACTTCTCTCTCTCCTCTACCTACTAAATCTTCAATTTCACTTTGAACACTTTCATATTTAATCCCTAGGTTCTTAAGAGCTATTGAAGCAATTCCTTCTCCTTCTTGAATTAATCCAAGGAGCAAGTGCTCAGATCCAATATAATTATGATTTAATTTTTTTGCTTCTTCTTGTGATAATACTAATACCTTTTGAGCTTTCTCTGTAAATCTTCCAAATATAGGCATGTATTTGCCACCTCCTATGTATTGTTTTTCCCTAAAATTTTTCTTATATGCTGTGCTCGCGTGTCGTCTAATTTGTTTGTTATTGGAATCCCATATGTGTGGGATAAGATACCTGGTTGAATAGATAACATCAATTCATTGATTTCTGTAATATCTTGCTGTATAATCTTTAAATCTGTACCTAAACGGATGAGAGATATGAGCTTCATGCTTTCTTCTACAGAAATAGTTCTTGCATTTTCTAATATACCTAAAGCTCTAAAGACTTTGTCTTCAAGGTATACTCTATTGCGGTTTAACATTTCATGTCTTACATTTCTTTCCCGTATGATGATTTCCTTTACTACGCTGTGCAAATTTTGAACAATGGTCTCTTCGCTAAGACCTAGGGTTATTTGATTGGAAATCTGATATAAATCACCTAAAGATTGACTTCCTTCTCCATAGATGCCCCTAATGGTAATGCCAAAACGAGCTAATGTTTGTATGAGTTCATTCATTTGATTGCCTAGTGTTAGTGAAGGCAAGTGAATCATAACAGAAGCTCTCATTCCTGTCCCTACATTACTTGGGCAAGCTGTCAAGTATCCGTATTTGTCGTCAAAGGCATACCGAATCTTTTCCTCTAACAAATCATCTATTTCATTGGCAATTTCAAAGGCACGGCGCAGTTGAAAGCTATCTAATATACATTGAATTCTTATGTGGTCTTCTTCATTAACCATAATGCTCACGTGTTCATCACTGCGAATAAAAGCAGCAGCTTCGCTATTTTTACTCCAGTCCTTGCTAGCTAAGTGTTTTTCTACTAATATGCGCTTTTCATTTGCATTTAAATCTTTGACTGCTAGCTTATAAAAAGATGGCATGGATGGGTCTTGATTTTTAAGAGCCTCTTCTACTACTGTGATTGCTTTTTCACTGTCATCTTGCTCAATCATAACTGCAAAAGGCAGACCTTTAATATTTCGAGCTAATCGCACTCGACTGCTTATTACAATATCTTTTTCTTTATAATTAGTTGACATTTTAACACCTCGAAGAATTAACTATTAATACTATTTTGCTCTTCAATCGCCTGTTTAATCTCTTTTATTTTATCTGAAGTATTAAAACTGTTTAACTTTTAATCAGATGTTTATTT
>CAZVEI010000063.1:0-2761 GCA_964626295.1 uncultured Alkalibaculum sp. | reverse complement strand
ATCTCTTTTATTTTGTCTCGGTAGACTGCAGCCTGTTCATACTCTTCTAGCTCTACTGCTTTTGCTAATTTCACATTTAGTAGTGCTATTTCTTTTTCTAGTTTCAAGTTTTCGCCCCCATGTTTTACAATCTTACCAATATGTTGGTCTTTGCCATGTAATTTTTTGATCATTGGGTTAATCTGTGAACGAAATATATGGTAACACTCTTGGCATCCGAATTTTCCGTATTTTTTGAAGGTATCATAATCCATGCCGCAAGCTGGGCAAGTACATAGACTACTTTCCTTCGTATTTACTTCACTGGTTTTTTGAGTGTAGTCTCCTAAACCTAAAAAGTTTGTAATAAAGTTTGGAAAATTAAAGGATATATTATAGGTATCTTGCAGTACAGAGCATTGCTCACAAAGATGTACTTCCTTTTTTTCACCATTCGTAATCTGTGTAATATGAATCGAAGCAGGCCTTTGATTACAGTTTTGACAAAGCATATGATCCCTCCTTAATAGGGTTAAACTTACAATTTTACTCCTCTTTATCTTCCCCTGAATGCTCCTTTATAATCTTATATACGACTCCTCTATTTAGCTGCAGCACTTCTCCTATTTTCCTTATTGATAGCTTATCCGTATTTTTTAACATTAAAACAAGATGAGTGCGATGGGGCTTATTTTGTTTATACCCTAGTTCACTTAATTTAATATTATTTTTTGCTAAATAAGTTTCTAATATTGCATTTATTTTGTTTTCAATGCTGTCCTTTACATCTAAAAACAAATCTTTGTTTTCTGTTTTGGTGTATACTTTAAACTTATGAACAGCTTCCCTTGTATTAGAATCAAATTGACTCAATATTATTTTTTTATAGAAAATAAAGGTGTCATTATTCGGTTCAACATAGTCTTTATAGCTACTCCACTTATAAGCATCATGTTTTTGTACAATGCCATCGTTGATAGGGTCATTGTGGATAAATCTTATTACTGGGAGGATATACTCTTGATCGCTTATACATGCACTTTTGAATCGATCATAAAACACGTGACCCGTTCGATCGTATTTGCAGTTGTAATAATATGCATATGTGATATTTACTTTCTTCATGATTGTTGAAAGATTGTACTTTTCAATTTTTAACAAGAAGTGGGCATGACTATCAAGTATGCAATAGGCTATTAGCTTTAATAGATCAACATCAGAATATTTTTTAAAGATTTGTAGGATCTTCTCCTTGTCTTCATCGTCTAAAAAAATCCTTTGTTTACCATTTCCTCTTACTAATACGTGATAATAAGGGGACTCACTAACTTCTCGTGGAACTCTAGACAAGATATCACCTCTTTTTAGTCGTTAGTCACTAGCTTGCATGGATTCCTCTAGGGTCGGCTTTAGGGTCAAAGATCCTTCGCTGCGCTCTAGGATGACCTAGGCAGTTAGCTCGGGTCTTTAGCTCGCCCGAAGGCGAGTTTTTTTAGCTTTCTGCATTTAGCTTTCCGCTTTAAAGGTTTTGCTTACCACTTTACCACCTATTTTATCACTATACTATTTCTAAGTAAACAAAAAGTTGACAAAAAGAACCGTTCTTTTTGTCAACTTTTTTATGCATTGAATACCTTTTGTTCAATCAATGAATTTAGATAGCTTTTATTAGTTATTGTTGTTTTGAGTATTTCTGTTGTTATTATTGTTATTTGTATTTTGAGCGTTTCTGTTGTTATCGTTGTTGCTTGTGTTTTGAGCATTTCTGTTGTTGTTGTTCTGTGCATTTCTGTTGTTGTTGTTGTTGTTCTGTGCATTTCTGTTGTTGTTGTTATTGTTGTTTCTTTCCATTATAAGGACTCCTTTTTATGTGTATTATAGTTTTCAATAGTATTATTGGCGTTTTTGTGCTTTTTATTTATTTATTTTTGTTTTTTATTTTTTGTTTGATTATCTATTAAATAATTTTCTGAATTATCTTGGGATAACATATCCCCTTTGTTGCTTATACCGTGTTCATAGAGCTGATCATTTAGAAATTCTCCTACTGTTTTGTCGCGCATTGCTTCTTTGTATTCTTCACTTTTTTTTCGTTCTGTATGTTTATCCATGTAAATCTCCTTTCCCTTAGGTTACGTTTATCTTTTGTACATTCAATAAAATTATTCGAAAAATTGGCATCAAAAAAGGGCCCCATTAGAGCCCTTTCTCGATTTTTTTATTTTTTATTCTCTTCAGCTTTCTCAACAATCTTTTCTGCTATATTTGCTGGAACTTCTTCGTAGCGTTCGAATTCCATTTGGAATTCTCCTCTTGCTTGTGTTAGGGAGCGGAGTTCTGTGGCGTATTTAAACATTTCTGCTAGTGGGGCCTCTGCTATTATTTTTTGGCCTTTTTCGGCTGGTTCCATGCCTAGGACATGGCCCCTTTTCTTGTTTATGTCACCTATTACGTCCCCCATATATTGGTCTGGTACCGTTATTTCTACTTTGTAGATAGGCTCTAAGAGTACTGGATTTGCAGCTTTCATGCCTTTTTTATAGGCTAGGGATGATGCCATTTTAAAGGACATTTCATCAGAATCTACAGAATGATATGAGCCATCGTGTAATGTTGCCTTTAATCCTACTACAGGGAATCCTGCTAAAACGCCTTCTTTTCTGCATTCTTGTAGACCTTTATCTACTGCAGGAATAAAGTTTCTAGGTACAGCTCCACCTACTACTTTATCTACAAATTCATATTCTTGATCTGTGGTTCCTAGTGGTTCAAAATCTACAAC
>CAZVEI010000062.1:0-8894 GCA_964626295.1 uncultured Alkalibaculum sp. | reverse complement strand
AGGTCAAAAGCTTCCTCCTGGTTCTATTGTATGCATTGAAGGAGAAATGGGAGCTGGTAAAACTGCATTATCTCAGGGAATCATTCGGGGGTTAGGTGTAAAGGACAAGTATATAACTAGTCCTACTTATACCTTAGTCAATGAGTATCATCTAGAGAATTACTTTGTTTATCATTTTGATATATACAGAGTAGGTGATTACGATGAATTATCTGCAATGGGTTTTGAAGAGTACATTGGAGACGATAGCATCGTCATCATTGAGTGGGCAGATATTATTGCTCATGAACTACCACAGAAAAAGATATGGATTACATTAAACAAAGAACAAGATTTTAATAAGAGAAGTCTTCTTATTGAAGGTTTAGAATATTATGACATTCATTTATAAAGTACAATGTAGAAAGTAGGAATATAATGAAGATATTAGCATTAGACACTGCAACGGTAGTTGCAACGGTTGCAATAGCAGATGAAGAAAAACTGTACAGCGAGATCACCATACATTCTAAGAAAAAAAATCATTCAGAAAGACTCATGCTTTTAATTGATGAAGTATTAAAAAATTCAGGCTTAGAGATTAAGGACATAGATTTATTTACCTGCACAGTGGGACCTGGTTCTTTTACAGGCATTAGAATCGCCATAGCTACTATTAAGGCCTTAGCACAAAGTTTAGGTAAAACAGTTATAGGCTTATCTACCTTAGAGGCCCTTGCATATAATATACCTTTTTCTAAGGAAATCATATGCCCTGTTATCGATGCGCAAAGAGATCAAGTATACACTTGTTTTTATGAGTGGACAATAGAGGGATTAAAATCATTGACTCAGGAATCTGTATATTCTGTAGATGAATTAATAAACAAAATTATAGAGCAAAAAAAAGAAGTAGTTATATTAGGAGATGGAATAAAAAAAATTCCTTCTGAAATTCTAGAAGAACACAAAAATCTGATCAAAGTAGCTCCAGTATCTACGAGAATGCCAAAGGCCTCTTCTCTAGCTAGTTTAGCCATAGACCTTGCTAAACAAGGAGCATCTATGACCTACTCTGACCTAGAACCAAACTACATGCGAAAATCCCAAGCGGAAATACAAATGGAGTTGAAGAAAAACAATAGTTGAACAATGGTGAAGTTGCTGAAAAGCAATCGCCGAGCTGCAAATTCTCATTTAGAAAAATTAGAACACAATACTAAGGGGGTTACACTACTGACCATCAAATTTATTCACACAGCAGATTTACATTTAGGTTCTACTTTTAATAATGCTAGTTTTCCAAGAGGTATTGCAAAGCGTCGGCGAGAGGACATGTGGGACACTTTCTTTGATATTGTTGAATTAGCCAAAAGAGAAAGGGTAAATTTCTTATTAATTAGTGGAGATTTATTTGAAGACCGCCTTATTACCATAGGTCAGGTAAAGAGAATAAACGAAGCTTTTAAAAGCATTCCTGAGATAAATGTAGTGATTTCCCCGGGAAATCACGATTATTATTGGGACAAGTCTCCTTACAAAAAAATAGAATGGAATTGTAATGTTACCCTTTTTGAAACGCGAGAATTGACAAAGGTAAGCTTTCCACAGCTTCAAACAAATGTATACGGCTTTGCCTGGACGACTAAGTATATAGAAGAGCCTTTTACATTTAATGCAGATGAATTAGATGAATCTCAAAAGAATATCCTTTTGCTTCATGGAGATGTATACAACAAGAGCTCACAATATCTTCCCATTGATAAAGACTATTTAGCTCGATTGCCTTTTCAGTATATGGCCTTAGGACACATACATAAAGGAGAAGAAATACAAAACAACATGAGATACCCGGGTAGCCCAGAGCCTTTAAATTTTGGAGAGGTTGGAAGTCGGGGGGTATTACTAGGAGAGATGGATGAAGACTTTCTACACGTAGAATTTATACCTTTGGCCAAAAGAAAATTCATAGTAGAAGAAGTAGAACTTTCTCCTGAAATGAATTACGAAGAAATCGTCCACAAACTCTGTAGCTTCCAGGACAAACAAAACATTTACAGGCTTCATCTAAGGGGATTTAGAGACTGTGATATCAATATAGATCAATTAATAGAAGAAGCTAGTAGCAAATTCTATTATTTAGAGGTCAATGACAGCAGTAAGCCAGATTACGATCTAGGGAAAATTTATTTAGAAAATAAGGATAACATTATAGGGATGTTCATAGAGGAAATGAAGAAGCTCGATTTAGAGGAACAAAAAAATAAAGATGCCTTATATTTGGGATTAGAAGCTCTTTTAAAGGAGAGTAAGCCGTGTATATAAAGGAATTGATTATTACTTCTTTTGGGAAGTATAAAAATAAAAAGATTTCATTAAAACCAGGAATCAATATCATATACGGAGAAAATGAAGCTGGAAAGTCTACAGTACATAAGTTTATAGAGGCCATGTTTTTTGGCTTTTACAAAGACCACAAAAGCCGAAGAACCTATAGTTCTGATTACGAAAAATATTTGCCTATATTTTCTAGCTCTTATGAAGGAATATTAGTTTATGAAGAAGATAGTAGAGAAGTACGAATAGAGAGAAATCTTTTAAAGGGCAAAGACAAAGTCATTCTTTATGATGAGAGAATAGGTCAAGATATTAGCGACGAATTTTACTACGATTCTGCAATAAAGCTTTATACGCCTTTCGAGCACAGTGTTATGAATAGAAGAATTTATAATAATACAGTGAGCATCTCTCAACTAGGATCTAGAACAAGTAAAGAGCTATCAGAAGAGCTAAAGGACTATCTAGCTAATTTAGGGGAAAGCAAGGGTGAGTTATCTGTTCAAAAGGCAATAAAAGATTTAAATGACAGCTATAGTGAAATGGGAACGGAAAAGAGAAAAGACTCACCTGTTTATAAGGAGATACACGACATTAAAAGACTTCAAGAAGAAAAAGACAAAATACTAGATTGTATAAGAAAAACCGAACAGATCACAGAAGAAATTTATGAAATAGAGGATAGCCTTGAAAAGGCAATAAGAGAAAGGAAAGAGTATAAAAATAATATTTTATGGGCTCAGTCCTACGAAGCCCTATGCAAGGTGCAGGAATATCAATCTAAATTAAAAGAAAATAATGAAATACTAGAAGAAATATCTGAAATATCCTTTCAAGAGGTTTCGGAAGAAGATTACAATGATACAAAGGATAAGCAGATGGAAATTGGAATACTAGAAGAACATATAAAAGATATGATTTCTAAAGAAAATCCTCATAAAATAGAAATAAATGAGGAAGAAAACCAAGAAAAGATAAAAAATTTAAAAGAAAAAGAAAATCAAAACAAAAGATTTGCTATCTTAAGTAGTATAGCTAGTGTTTTCGGTCTTTTAGGTATTGTTTTTCATCCTGTTTTCTACATGCTATTTCTTTTCGTGTTTCCTGCCCTTTACTTTTATAAGAAGGTCCTAAGCTACAGTAGAGAATACAAAGAGCAAGGAAAAGGCGCAAATGAAGAGTTAATCTTCTTAAGAGAAAGGGAAAAAGAATTTGATAAAACCTTAGACGACTATAAAAGTAAAATAGAGGCTCTTCATCTAAACATAAAAGAATTGCTTCAAAAGAACAAGGTTACAACGGTAGAAGCATTTGGAGAGAATTTGAAAAATAAAAAACAAGTAGAAGAGTTTGAAAAAAGATTAGATCAAAGTACTGTACTACTAGAGACTCTTATTCCCTTAAAAGAGCTAGATAAATGGCAGGCAAAAGCTCAAGAATATTATGACTACGCTGAGTTTGAGGTAGATCTAGATTTAGACACATTAATACACAGAAAAGATAGAAAAGACGAAGAAATTAATAAAATGAATTTAGAGAAATCAAAGCTTCAAGGAAGGGCCGAAAGCATTTTAAATGAACTACCAGACTTGTCAGATGTAGAAAATGATATTTCTTATCATGAGAGACAATTAGAGAAACTTCAAGAAAAACAAGAGGCCTTACAATTAGCCATAGATACCATTGGAAAACTTTCAGAGGAGATTCACAATGAATTTGCACCAGAATTAAATAAGCTTCTAGGTAAAATAGTAGAGGAAATTACAAAAAGGTATAGGGTAGTTAAAGTATCTAAAGATCTAGAAATAAAAATAGAAGATCCTATTTACCACCAATTTATAGACTTAAATAAACTGAGCTCAGGCACTATTGATCAAATTTACTTTGCCTTTCGAATGAGCTTAAATGAATTTATAAGCAGCACCACTTTTCCCCTACTATTAGATGAAACCTTTATCCAATATGACGACAATAGATTGTTTAATGTACTAAAATTCATTGCACAAAGAGCATCTAATAGACAGGTTATTATCTTTACTTCTCAGAGACGGGAGATAGAAATGATGAGGGAGTATACAAGTGATTTTGTAGTAATAGAATTGTGATGAGCGGAAATCTTTTAGTTGGACGGTTGGACGGGAAAAAAATAAAAGCAGAAAGTGGAACGTTTTAGTTAAATGGGAAAATAAAAATAGTGAAATGCTGAAAGCAAAAAAGCAAACTCACCTAGAGACGAGTTTGCTTTTTAAAAATTGTGGGCTAGGTAGTCAGCTATCTACTCTTCTTTCACCTACTAAGAATTTAATCGAGTAAAGTCCAGCTAATCCTACAAGGCCGTAGATAATTCTACTTAATGCTGCAGTTTGTCCACCAAAAATTGCTGCAACTAAATCAAATTGGAAAAACCCAATTAGACCCCAGTTAATTGCTCCAACAATAACGAGTACTAGTGCTAATTTATCCATTGATACAACTCCTTTCATAAATTACCATTAGTATGTTTTAAAAAAAAATTTTTAGTCAATTTTTTTTTTAGGTGGTCAGGTGGTCAGGTGGTCAGGTGGTCAGCAAAAGCATTGCTTGGGTATTCCTGTTAGGTCTTAAGCTGGGCCTGGATCTGTGGTCTTAGATCCTTTGCTTCGCTCTAGGATGACAATAGCAGGAGCTCAGGTCCTTTTCTCGCCTGAAGGCGAGTTTTGCTGTTCTGGTCCAACTAATCAACAAGCTAATTAGCAGACATTCTAACGAAAGAGTTCCGCTTTCCGCATTCCACATTCCGCTTTTACCGTCCACCTGTCCAACGAACCAACCTTACAACCAAAAAGCTTTTAGCTTTTTCACTATTGACTTTACAACACCACTAATAATAAAATAGACAGTAAAAGAAATTATAAGAGGTTGATAAAATGAGCAAGAAGACCAGAGTTGTAGTAGGAATGTCTGGAGGAGTGGATTCTTCTGTTGCGGCGGTTCTATTAAAAGAGCAAGGGTATGATGTCATCGGCATTTTCATGAAAAATTGGGATGAAGAAGATGAAAATGGTTTTTGTACTGCAACTGAAGATTATGAAGACGTAATAAAAGTTTGCAATAAAATTGGAATACCTTATTACAGTGTAAACTTTGTAAAAGAGTACTGGGATAATGTGTTTTCTTATTTTTTACAAGAATATAAAAAGGGAAGAACACCAAATCCGGATGTACTTTGTAACAAAGAAATTAAATTTAAAGCTTTTTTAAACTACGCTTTAGATGTAGCCCAGGCTGATTATTTGGCAACGGGTCATTATGCCAAAGTGGATTGTCAAAATGGAGAATATCGATTGCTCAGAGGTTTAGATAAGAACAAGGATCAGACCTATTTTCTTTGTCAATTGGGACAAGACCAGCTGTCAAAAGCTATGTTTCCCATTGGCCATTTAGAAAAGAAAAAGGTTAGAGAAATAGCAGAAAGAGAAGGACTTATAACAGCCAAGAAAAAAGATTCTACAGGAATTTGCTTTATAGGCGAGAGAAACTTTAATCAGTTTTTAAACAACTACCTTCCTGCCCAAAAAGGTCCTATAAAAGATTTAGATGGTGTAGTAAGGGGAGAACACTCTGGGCTTATGCACTATACTTTAGGGCAGAGAAAAGGCTTAGGTATAGGTGGCCAAGGAAGTGGAGATCCTTGGTTTGTGGTGGACAAGGACTTAGAAAATAATACTCTTTACGTAGTTCAAGGTGACTCTCATCCTAGGCTCTATTCTAGTTCTCTTATAGCTACGGATATGAACTGGGTAAGAAGAAAGGCCCCAGCTAAAAACTTCAGCTGTACAGCTAAATTTCGATACAGACAGAACGATCAAGGCGTTGATGTAGAGGTTTTAGAAGGGAACAAAATAAAAGTAATTTTCCACGAAAAACAAAAAGCTGTTACACCAGGTCAGGAAGTAGTACTGTACAATGGGGAAGAGTGTTTAGGTGGAGCCACTATTGATGAGATAGAGTTGTAGGAACTCATTCGAGGCCACTGAAGTTGGTTGCGTAAAGTTTGTTTATCCTATAGCGGCCAGCCACTAGCGTTTAGCAATCAGCATTATGGCTACCGCTGGTAGCTTAAGGTATGTGTAGTAAATCTTTAATCCGTATATTATTTAAGGTGTTTTATATAAAGTCCAATAAGTTCACTATTAGTGGGCAAGTACTGGTAGCTGAAGGCTGGTCGCTGATGGCTACCATTTTGTTGTTCTAAAAAATTAATATACAATAAGGTTTCTAGTGGTATAATGAGAAAATAGAATAATGGAATCTAAAGGTGAGGTTATATGAGAATTCTCTTTGTTGAAGATGAAAAAAAGGTTACAGATGCCCTAGAAGAGATGTGTAAAATTCAAAATATCGAGTGCGATATTGCAAATGATGGCGAGGAAGGACTGCTGTATGCAAAATCTAG
The DNA here is from genome assembly GCA_964626295.1 of uncultured Alkalibaculum sp. Taxonomy (GTDB): domain Bacteria; phylum Bacillota; class Clostridia; order Eubacteriales; family Alkalibacteraceae; genus Alkalibaculum. The sequence continues at coordinate 2,143 of CAZVEI010000062.1, read as the reverse complement.
TTTGTACGATGTAATCGTCCTAGACATTATGCTTCCCTATAAAAGCGGTTTAGAGATTTTAGCGGAACTTCGAGCAGAAGGTAATAATACTCCTGTGCTTTTATTGACTGCAAAAGATGCAACAGACGACATTGTAAAGGGTTTAGATACTGGTGCAGATGATTATGTAGTTAAACCTTTTGCAGCAAAAGAGCTTTTTGCGAGAATACGAGCCCTAGGCAGAAGGGTGGATAAAGACTATATAGAAGATATCATTAAACTAGACACAGTTGAATTTGATTTAAATAATTACACTATAAAAATTGATGGAAAACCTGAGAAAATAACCTATAAAGAGGCAATGCTTTTTGAAATGCTCATTAAACGCCCAGAGCAAGTTTTTACTAGAGAACAAATTTTAGACCGGGTGTGGGGCTTAGATAGTGATGTAAATGAAAATAATATTGAAATATACATACATAATCTGAGAAAAAAGTTAAAAGACACTAAGATTAGCATTGATACTGTTCGGGGTGTAGGGTATACATTAAGGGTAAAAGATGTTTAAACAACTCCATAGAAGGCTAACACTTACAAATGCATTGATCTTAATATGTTTTTTGCTCGTGTTTTCTTATTCCATAGTAAGTGTGTTTTCTTATGCTTTAGGTCAATCTTCAAAGGTGACTTTAAAGAGCAGAGCAAATCAAATTGTAAGGCGAAGCCAAGAGCTTGGAACTTTTGATTTTATTATCATAGAGGATTACATGGAAGAAGATTCCTCTAATAGGAATGTTCTCAGAGATTCTCTAGATGTTCATTATGTAGTATGGGATAATAATGGGCGATTGTCTTCTTTGAATCATGTAAATCAAGATTTAATTAAAGAGCTATTTGAACAATCGAGAGACGTGTATCAAAATCAATCTATAGAATTTGAAAAGATGAAGGTAAACAATATCAATTACCGAGTCTACACTCAGTATTACACCTTGCCAAATGGTATAGGTGGTGTCATTCAGGTTTATCAATCTAGTGAAATAGACCATTTCATTCTCAATCAACTGTTTTTAATCATCGTCTCTATTGGTTTATGTAGTGTGATCATATTGATTGCTATAAGCTCATTTCTTGCAAAGCGTTCTCTTGAACCTGTAAAGCAATCCTATGAAAGGCAAAAGGAATTTGTAGCAGATGCCTCTCATGAACTGCGAACGCCTTTAACGATTATCAAATCTAACCTTGAAGTATTATCCTTAAAGGAAGAGGAGACCATTGTTGAAAATGATAAATGGTTTAATAATATATACACAGAAACAGACGTTATGACCAAATTAGTGCAAAACTTGTTGACTTTAGCTCAAATGGATAATAAGCAAATTATCGCCAATATGGAAATAGTAGATTTATCTCTTATAGTAGGGAAAGTTTGCAATAAAATGTCCGTCTTAGCAAAAGATAAGGATATTCTCTTAAAAAGTATTATCGCGGATAAGGTCCTCGTAAGGGGCGATGAAAATCGACTAGAGCAGCTTTTTGTCATACTTATTGACAATGCGATTAAATACACCCCCAATGCTGGACAAGTAAAGGTAAGCTTAATGGCTACTTCCGATAAAGCTTTTGTAAGCGTTAAAGACACAGGTATAGGCATTAAGGAAGAGAACAAAAATAAGATTTTTGAACGCTTTTATAGAGTAGATAAAGTCCGATCTAGAGAGCAAGGTGGTGTAGGCTTAGGCCTAAGCATTGCCAGGTGGATTATTCAGGAGCATAAAGCTACCCTTGAGATTAAAAGCAAATTAGAAGAAGGTAGCGAATTTATCATTGGTTTTGCTACGAAGAATAAGTGATTAATAAAGATACGAAGGAGAAGTTATGAAAAAAAAATTCAAGCCCATCCTAATAGGAATTATCATTGTAGTAGGAATTATAAGCTTACCTAATTTCATAAATAATTCAGAGGGTGAGAAGATGCAATTGTCTATTAGCTCCCCTGAGGAGAATTTATTGAAAGAAGTCTTTTCCTATCCTACTGGAAGTTATGAAGGGAAAACAAAGAGGATTACCGTAAGGGCAAATGGGGATATTATGTTTCACAGCCCTCAAATTGATGGCGCATATAAAAATGAACGATATGATTTTAATCCCAGCTTTCAATATG
>CAZVEI010000061.1:0-9001 GCA_964626295.1 uncultured Alkalibaculum sp. | reverse complement strand
AAAATAAGGAGAAACTTGCCAAATATATATTAGATGAAACGGGTGTAGTTGTAAATCCTTATTCTATATTTGATGTTCATATTAAGCGAATTCACGAATATAAAAGACAACTTTTAAATATATTACATGTAATACACTTATACAATAAACTTAAAGACAATCCAAATTTAGATATGGTGCCTAGAACTTTTATATTTTCAGGAAAGGCTGCTACTAGTTATTACAATGCAAAACAAATCATAAAATTGATTTGTTCTGTAGCTCATCTAGTCAACAATGATTTGACCATAAAAGGTAAATTAAAGGTGATCTTCCTCGAAAACTATGGAATTAAATGTGCTACTGTGATAATCCCTGCTGCTGATGTCAGTGAGCAAATTTCTACCACCACGAAAGAAGCCTCCGGTACAGGTAATATGAAGTTTATGATGAACGGAGCTATTACCATAGCTACATTAGATGGAGCTAATGTTGAAATAGCAAATGAAGTAGGGGACAACAATATTGTGATTTTTGGATTAAAAGATTACGAGGTATACGACTTGTATCGCACAGGAAGTTATCATTCCTATGATCTGTACAATTCGGATTTTGAAATTAAGAGAGTAGTAGATCAATTGATAGATGGCACCTTTCACAATCACAATGAGAACTTTCAGTCCTTATATGATCGCTTATTAAGAGATAATGACGAATTCTTTATATTAAAGGACTTTTCATCCTATAAAGTCGCTCAAGAGAAAATAGACAAAGCATATGGCAATAAGATCCTTTGGGGGAGAATGTCCTTAAATAATATTGCCTCATCAGGAGTATTTTCTTCAGATTATACCATAAAAGAATATGCACAGCATATATGGAATATCAATTCAGTAAAAGATTGAGGGTGAAACTATGTCTAGTTGTCAATACCCTGTGTCCTACAAACAGTTAGGTTTAATTTATAGCAAGAATAAAACCACTTTTCGTGTATGGTCACCTACCCATGAAAAGATTCTTTTGGCTATTTACGAAAATAGCCTTTCTGTTCATAGAATGCTATACAATATGAAGAAGGACACAGATGGGGTATTTGAGATTACGATTGAAGAGGATTTAGAGGGGAAATTTTACACTTTTTTAGTAAGTGATTCTGAAGTTACGGACCCTTATTCGGTAGGTGTAAGCGAAAATGGAGTGAGAAGTGCAGTAGTGGATTTAAGTAAAACAAATCCAGAGGGCTGGGAAGATCACTCTATTCCTACGGGAAGTGACCCTTGTGATGCAATTATTTATGAGTTAAATCTTGTAGATTATATAGGCAAAGAAAAAAGCAGTGAAAAGGGTGCATACTTAAGTTTAGTTGATCTGGAAGATACATGGAGAGGTTACCGAAGGGGACTTTCTCATTTAAAAGATTTAGGGATTACCCATGTTCATATTCTTCCCGTCAATGATTTTTTAACCATAGATGAATGTAAAAAAACAAAAAGGGAGAACAACTACAATTGGGGCTACGATCCAGAGCACTACAATGTGCCAGAAGGATCTTATTCTTCTATGCCGAGTGAACCCAATAATAGAATTCATGAGCTAAAAAAAATGATCATGGAATTACATAAAGCAGGGATTAAAGTCATTTTAGATGTGGTGTACAATCACACGTATCGTTCTAAAGATTCAAATTTTAACGTATTGGTTCCAGGTTATCACTACAGAATGAAAGAGGACGGAACCTTTTCTAATGGCTCTGGTGTAGGAAATGAACTGGCCACAGAGCGGCCTATGGTGAGGCAGTTTATTTTAGAATCTCTCATCTTTTGGGTTAAAGAGTACAAGGTAGATGGATTTCGTTTTGACTTAATGGGTCTAATGGACAAAGCGACAGTACATGAAGCTGTAAGAGCTCTTAAAAAAATTGATGAGGAAATCTTAATCTATGGGGAACCGTGGATTGGCTTTGAATCTATTCTGCCTGTTGAAGAGAGGACTTTAAAGGGATGTCAAGCAGGGCTGGGATTTTCAGTTTATAATGACGCCTTTCGAGATGGTATTAAGGGCGGAAATGATGACGAAAGCAAGGGCTTTATTCAAGGGAATTGTCATATGAAAAATATTGTAGAGACGGGGATTGCTGGAACGATTGATTACGATATGCTTCATAGGGGATTTGCAAAAAATCCTCAAGAAACCATCAATTATATCAATTCCCACGACAATTTAATTCTTTATGATAAAATAAAAAAGACTTGCCCTGGTGCGAGTGAGGAAAAGCTTATTAAATTAAACAAATTTGCATTATCTATACTCTTTACTTCTCAAGGGATCCCCTTTATTCATGAAGGAAATGAGATGCTGAGAACAAAGAACATGATAGCAAATAGCTACAATTCTCCATTAGAGATCAATGAAATCAATTGGAATTTTAAGGAGAAGTATTACGATTTTTATGTTTTTGTGCGAGAATTGATTTCTCTACGAAATGCTTATAGATGTTTTCGGTTAAAGACTGCAGAAGAAATACGTAAAAAATTAAAGTTTGTTCCTTCAAGGGAGTGCACTATAGCTTATACACTTAAAGAGGATCATGACGATTTTGACTACCTTTTGATTATTCACAATGCAACGGAAGTGCCAATAAGAATTCCTATAGTAAGTGTATTCCCAACAGAAGAAGCTAGCCTAGACAATATGAAAGTAAAGAGGATTTTCGATGAAAGAGGTATTGCCTATACTACGTATAATATGAAAAAGTCAAAATCATTTGTAGGTATTCCACAGTCTACGGTGATTTATCAGATAACGGTTAGTCAATGATATGGAGTAGATTTTTTAGTGAGTTTTGCACTAGTATAAAATTTGAATTAGCTGAATGCTGAAAGCTGAAATTTGCCTCGCCGAAAGGCGAGGTTTTTTGAAATCCACATTTAGTAGATTTGCTTTCGCTGGCCACCTCATTTTTCTTTTTAATAAGTTGATATTCTAAAGACTTTAATGTATTATTATTATGACTAAAAATACCAAAATGTAAGAGAAGTTGAGGAAAAGAAGGTTTATTATGATAGAATTAGGTAAAAAACAAACGTTACAAGTCATACGAAAAGCCAGCGTAGGCTTATTTTTAAATTCTGAAGATTATCCGGATATGGAAGATGTACTACTTCCAAACAATCAAGTTGGAGAACTGAAAGTAGACGACGAGGTTGAAGTCTTTGTCTATAGAGATTCTGAGGATCGCATAATCGCTACTAGAAAAGTTCCTCAGATTACTTTAGGTGAAATAGCAAGCCTAATGGTAAAGGAAGTAACGAAAATAGGAGCTTTTTTAGACTGGGGCTTAGACAAGGATTTGCTTTTGCCTTTTAAAGAGCAAATAGGGAAAGTAAAAGAGGGGCAGTACTATTTAGTATGTCTTTATATCGATAAAACAGAGCGACTATGTGCTACTATGAAAATTTCAAAATACTTGGAAGTTTCTTCCCCTTATAAAATGAATGATATGGTAAAGGGCACAATTTACAGTGTCAATAGAGATATAGGAGCCTTTGTAGCAGTAGAAAACAAATATCACGGGCTTATTCCAAACATTGAATTAATTGGCCACTTATTTGAGTACGGTGATAAAGTTGAAGCTCGAGTAAAAAGAGTAAAATCTGATGGGAAACTAGAGCTAAGTCTAAGAAAAGAAGTTTTTATGCAGATGGACGAGGACGCAGAGAAAATATATGCTAAATTAGTAGCAAAAGGTGGTTCTCTTAGGCTAAACGACAATAGCCCTCCTAGTGCTATTAAGGCTGAATTTAATATGAGCAAAAGCGCTTTCAAAAGGGCTGTAGGAAGATTGTTAAGGGAACAGAGGATCAGTATAACGGATAAGGGTATTGAAGTAAGACGATAGAAAGTCACTATTTTTTATATACTAGAAAAGTTCTGGTTTTTAATTTATATGCAAGGGTTAAATTTTGACCTGTGAGACTTGACCCTAGAGCTCTGGTTGCTGATGGCTAAAGTGCCGAAAGTGCTTCTTGATTGGTGACTATTCTCTAGCAAGCAATAGTGGACAAACGTACAGACTAAAATGTTGTCCTATAGTATAAATTAGAGTTAATCGTAATATATTTTAGTAGGGCATGAGAATTGAGGAGGGAACGATGAAACAAGTAATCGGTGTAATATTTGGTGGAAAGTCTGGCGAGCATGATGTTTCCTTAATGTCAGCCAGCAACGTAATAGAGGTAATGAATAAAGATAAGTACGATGTGGTCAAAATAGGAATTTCTCGAACTGGCCAATGGATGATTTATAATGGGGATACAAAGAAAATTGCCGAAGATACTTGGGAACAAGATGAAGAAAATCTCATAAAAGGTTTTTCGATTTTTGATCACCCTGTGATTGATACGGTTGATGTATTTTTTCCAATCCTTCATGGACCAAATGGAGAAGATGGAACCGTTCAAGGTTTGTTTAAATTGCTTAACAAACCATTTGTAGGCTGTGGAGTCTTAGCATCTTCCGCAGGTATGGATAAAATTTATTCAAAGATCTTATTTGAGCACGCGGGAATACCTATCGGAGATTACACATCCTTACAGAGAAGTGATTGGAAAAATAGTAAAGAAGACTCTATTGGAAAAATGGAAAAGAAATTAAAATATCCTTTCTTTGTAAAACCAGCTAATATGGGTTCAAGTGTAGGAATTTCAAAAGTCCATAACCGTCAAGAAGCGATAAAGGGTATAGAAGAAGCTTTTAAATACGATAGTAAACTGATTTTAGAAAAGGCTATTAACTGTAGGGAAGTAGAATGCGCTGTTTTAGGAAATGAAAGCCCTGAAGCATCTGTTTTAGGAGAAATTGTGCCTTCTCAAGAGTTCTACGATTATAAAGCAAAATACGTTGACGGAGATAAATCTTCATTAATCATACCTGCAGATTTAGATGAGCCTACAACAAAGAAAATTAGAGAATACGCTGTGAAAGCCTTTAAGTCTATTAATGGTAGAGGTTTATCTAGGGTAGATTTCTTCGTAGATAAAGATACTGGGGAGGTCCTTATTAACGAAATTAATACCCTACCAGGCTTTACAAATATCAGCATGTACCCCAAGTTATGGGAATCAACTGGAGTATCTTATGTAGAGTTAATTGAGAGAATCATCTCCTTAGCTATAGAGGAATTTAATAGCTAAGAAAGACTGCCCTAAATGACGAAAGAGAGCAATAAACAGTATTGACTAGGCATATAATACCGTGTAATGGAGGGTATAATGGATCAAAACAAACAAAAAGTATTAATTACGATTAAAGGTACTACAAAACAAGAGGGCGAATCTGAAGAAGTAATCGAATTAGTCACTCAAGGTGAAATGTATAAAAAGCGAAAGAGCGATTATATTATATACAAAGAATCTGAGGTGTCAGGTTTAGAGGGTACTACTACTACATTAAAAATTGAAGGCGAAAAGATTTCTATTATTCGCTTAGGCACTATGAATTCTCATATGATTTTTGAAAAGGGAAAGAAAAGCTACAATATGTACTCTACTCCTTATGGAGAAATGACCCTGGGTATTTCTACACAAGATATTAATGTAAATTACAATCAAGAACATAATCCTATAAATATATATGTAGATTACAGTGTTGAGATACTAGGTCTAATGGCTGCCCGGAATATATTAGATATACAAGTGAAGCACTAAAGTGAGGTTGAAGAGATGAACAGTACTATAGAAAAAGTGATTGAAGATATCAAATTTGAAATAAATGAAAGCATAAAAAAGTGTATAGAAGAGGGAGAGTTTACGTTAGAGAGTATTCCCTCTATAATCATCGAGGTTCCTAGAGAGGAAAGCCACGGAGATTTTTCTACTAATATTGCTATGCAAATTACGAAACAAGCGAGAAAAGCACCTAGAATAATAGGTGAAGCCATTATGAAGAATATTAATACAGAAGAAGGCTATGTTGAATCTGTAGAACTAGCAGGTCCAGGATTTATTAATTTCCGATTAAAGAAAAACTGGCTTTATGAAATATTAGAAGAAATATACGACAAAAAAGATCACTATGGAAATAGCGATAGTGGAAAAGGAAAAAAAGTAAATGTAGAGTACATTAGTGCCAATCCTACAGGACCTATGCACATGGGAAATGCTAGAGGAGGCTCTATTGGAGATGTGATTTCTGCTGTTTTACATCGTGCGGGCTATGATGTCTCAAAAGAATTTTATATTAATGATGCAGGCAATCAAATTGAAAAGTTTGGTCAATCTTTAGAGGCTAGGTACCTCCAAATTATCGGTGAAGATGTAGAATTTCCAGAGGATGGATACCAAGGTAATGATATTGTAGAACATATGAAAAACTTTGTGAACCTTCATGGGGATAAATACAAAGAGGTAGGTAGCGAAGAGCGTAAGAAAGTTTTTGTAGACTACGCTTTAAAGTTAAACATTGAAAAGATTAAAGAAGATTTAGCTGGATATGGTGTAAAATACGATACCTGGTTTTATGAGAGCACTCTTCATAAATCAAATTCTGTGAACAAAATCATAAAAGAACTTCAAGACAATGGCCACGCCTATGAAAAAGAGGGCGCTATATGGTTTAAGACTTCCGATTTTGGATGTGAAAAAGATGATGTTCTGGTTCGGAATAATGGCATACCAACTTATTTTGCAGCCGATATTGCTTATCACGCAAATAAATTGCGCACTAGGGAATTTGATTGGTCTATTAATGTCTGGGGGGCAGACCATCATGGACACATCGCAAGGCTAAAGGCAGGTATCGAAGCTCTAGGGATCGATCCAAATAGACTTACAGTAGTCATTATGCAATTAGTTCGACTTACTCGAAACGGTGAAATCGCAAGGATGTCTAAAAGGAAAGGAACGGCTATATCTTTATCAGACTTAGTTGAAGAAGTAGGAAGAGATGCAGCGAGATTTTTCTTTAACTTAAGATCTCCAGACAGTCATCTAGACTTTGATTTAGACCTAGCAGTAGAAGAATCCAATGAAAATCCTGTCTTTTACGTTCAATACGCGTATGCTAGAATCTGTAGTATTTTAAGGCAATTAGATGTAGAGGCTAGTTTTTCTCAAGTGACCTTAGCTCTTTTAAAAGAGAAAGAAGAAATAGCCCTCATTCGAAAATTAGCCGACTTGCCACAAGAAATTATTAAGGCAGGGGAAAAGCTAGACCCAAGTAAAATAACGAAGTACGTTCTAGATTTATCAGGTGATTTTCACAGCTTCTACAATGCCTGTAGAGTAAAAGTAGAAGATGAACAGCTTATGAAAGCAAGAATCATATTAATTCAATGTACGAGACAAGTAATAAAGAATTGTTTAGATATATTGGGAGTAAGTGCTCCAGAAAAAATGTAAGCAAAAAAGCTAGTAAGGTGGTAAGCAAAACCACTAAAGCCACCGATGATGGCATAAAGTTGTAAATCCTAGGAAAAACCTTTAGTCCCCTTTGGGGGCTTATAAGTTTTTGCTTACCACCTTGAAGCTTACCACCTATAAAGCGCCCTGTAGGCGCTTTATTCTAATGCTCTTAGGATCTCTAGAAGCCACTGCCAAGATTTTTCAATAGAAGCGATGCTTACGTGTTCGTTTGGTGTGTGGACGTCGTACATATTTGGTCCTACAGAAATCATATCTAAATCCGAGATTTTTTCTTTGAATATTCCACATTCTACACCTGCATGAGTTGCAACGATTTTTGGCTCATCACCAAAGAGTCTATAGTAGGATTCTACTGCTTGATCCCTTAAATTCGAATCTTTATCAAGTGCCCATCCTGGGTAAGCGCTATTTGTATTCATTTCAATTTTTAAAGCATCTGCGATACACTGACATACTTCTACAATTGTATCTTTTCTAGAATTTACGCTGCTTCTAGCAGAAGAAGTTACATCTAATACGTCCCCTTTAATAGCCACTACTGCTGTATTAATAGAACTTTCGACTAAGTCTTTCATATCAGCGCTCATAGTTTGTACGCCATTAGGTACAATCATTAGTAAATTGATAATCTTTTCTGTAGTTTCCTTGGTTAAACATTTTTTACAATCCCCTACTAAGGATACATTTAGTGAAATATTAGGATCACTTGTAGCGTATTCTGTAGCAAAGAGCTCTTGAAATTCTTTCATAGCAGATTCAAAGATCTCTTGAACGGAGTCACATACTACGATAGTAGCTTCTGCTTCACGAGGAATGGCATTGTCTTTAGAGCCTCCCCAAATATCTACTAAGTGCATTTTCTTTGCCCTTTTCACATCATAGAGAATGCGGCCGAGAAGTTTGTTGGCATTGGCTCTGTTTAAATGGATATCCATTCCTGAATGGCCACCTTTTAAGCCGGTAATTGAAATCTTATAGCATAGGAAATTTTTAGGTGTAGACATATACTGTAAGTCTACTTCGTGATGAATGCGTATGCCTCCTGCGCAGCTAACCATAATTTCTGTATCATCTTCTGAATCTAAATTGATTAAATACCTTCCTGATAGCTTGGATCCATCAAAATTTGTTGCTCCAGTAAGACCAGTTTCTTCTTCTACAGTAAAAACAGCTTCTATTTTTGGATGAGATATGCTTTTAGAATCTAATAGAGCTAAAATCATAGCCACAGCAATGCCATTGTCTGCGCCAAGAGTAGTATTATTAGCGTAAATATGACCATCTATAATTCTTAACCTGATTCCTTGGGTTAAAAAATCGTGTTCTACATCCTTATTTTTTTCCCAAACCATGTCCATATGCCCTTGTAAAATTACAATGGGAACACTTTCATAGCCTGAAGATGCGTCTTTTTTTATAAGAACATTATTGTAAGCGTCTTGAAAGACCTCTAATCCTCGGTTAGAAGCAAAGGCGACTAAATAATCGCTAATAGCCTTTTCCTCTCCAGATCCCCTAGGAATTTGAGAGATCTCATTAAAGTAATTTAAAACTTCTTTTGGTTGGTATTCGTAAAATAAATCTTCCATTTTTCATCTCCT
>CAZVEI010000060.1:0-9206 GCA_964626295.1 uncultured Alkalibaculum sp. | reverse complement strand
TTTATCATAAGAAACTAAATAAAAACATAAAAAAGACGAGACTTCATATATCGTCTCGTCTTTAGCATTATCTACTTTATAGTCTTACTTTTTAAGTTTATATGAATTGTTCCCTTTTCGTATTGAATAAACGGTAAGAGTTTTCCTGGTATCGTTTTTGTTTTTGAATCCCTCACATAGTCCCCTGTGCGAAACACAGAAAGGAGTAAACCTAGTAGAAACAGATTTACAACCAAATATTTACCTCCGAAAGAGATGAGAGGCAATGATAAGGGTGAAAAAAATATAAAACCCAGATTAACAGATATATATAATATACATTGCATAGTAAAGGTTGTAATTACGGATATAGAGATTAAATAACCTAATACGCTCTTTTGTTTCCTTGATAGGATAATTCCACGTATAATAAGAGTAGAGAGTAGTAGAATAATACCTGCAAATGCAATCCATCCAAAGTTATAAATAATATAAGTGAGTAAATGGTGGGTATGTATAGCCGGTAAAGTTTTACCTACCGCATCTATTGATTGATCTATTGGGGAACCTATACCGATTAATTTTGCATGGGATAGATAAAGCTGGATTTGTGCGCTTAACCAATTAGGACCTGTTATAATATTATCATTTGATAGAAATACGCTTATTCTTTCTCTACGCCAACTACTCGATAAGAGACCATAAAACATTGCAAAAAAGGTGAAAACTGTAGGAACATATATAATAAGAAGCCCTGAAAGCTTACTCACTCGAAACCATCCCTTTATGACGGAACTTGTCAATATAATAAGACATGAAATGCACAGAAAGAAAAGCATAGTCATATTTGGTGAGAAGAGCGCAATGCTAGCAGGGAGGAAGAATCCAATTCCACAAATTAAAATTCCAATATATCCTTTGTTTCTCATACTATATACAAGACCTGCAAATGCAGTTGGAAATAAAAGCAAAGGATATATGGTATCCTGTATCTGGCCATTTGTAAGATTTCCTCTAAGAATGTAATATATGCAAGCAATATATAAAATTGTAAATATTGTTTTAGGATGTTTCCCAATAATAGTAAAGTCAATAAAATAAGCAACAATCAATAAAAGCATCCCTATAATCACACTCAGTATATGCTTTTGAAATATTAACAACGCAGACATACTATCGCTAACAGAACTTCTCGTATAATAACAATAGTATTGAATAACAAGCCCCAGCAAAAGAATGCCACATATAAGGATTAGCATAGCCCAGTCAGGTTTAGGTTTGTGTACACGGTTTAGCTGTTCTCCAATTACTACAGGATCTCCCATTTCTTTAATAGCCTGGTCTATGGCCTGATCTTCATCTAAACCATCATCTATTAATGCATTTTTCAAATCTTCAATATGATTTTGTATTTCTTCGACTACAATAGGCTGTGCTTTTTTCCATCTGATTTGTTCTCCTACTAATTTCAAAAATGACATTATCTTATCTGTATACACAGTCTACGCCCCCTAAAATATGATTTATAGTGGACGCATAAGTATTCCATTCATTCTTTTTGTCCTGCAAAGCTTGTAGCCCTTCTTTTGTGATACTATAATATTTTCTCACTCGATTACTGTCAGCTGCTTTATCGTATGATGTGACGAATCCTTTTTTCTCCATAGTATGGAGCAACGGATATAATGTACCAGCCTTTAATTCAAATACATTTTTAGATCTGTTTTTTAGCTCCTCTATCATTTGATAGCCATACATGTCCTCTTGCTCTAATAGTTTCAGCAAAAGCATTGTTGTGCTCCCACTCAAAAGATTTTTATCAACCGCCATAATTTACCTCCCATATATAGATTATCTACATATTATATATAGATAATCTATATATGTCAATCTGTTTCTTTGATAATTTGAATAGCCTCATTCCTATACCTTTTGCGAGGCAAGGTTTTACTGACCACATTATAGCTGACCACCTAAAAATTTCTTCGCAATTTTTGCACAAAAAGAGAGCAGGTTGCCCTGCTCTCTTTTTGCTATTTCTTTTTAGTATAACTCTATTTCATTTAATGTTTCCATATTTACATCTTGCTCGTAATCTACGGTATCAAAATTAAAGCCATTAATTTTCATAAAATCATCGATAAATCCTTTTACATCAGAAAGCTCATGCAAATTGTCATTATTAATCTTATTTAGTATTTCTTTGACCTTTTCTTGAAGCACTTCGTCTTGTTCTAGATGATCTGGTCGATATCTTCCTACTTCATCGATAATCGGTTCTTCTCCATAGACCATATCTTTGAACAATCTGTATTTTTGTTCGATTTCTCCCTCGTGAGTACCTGCTTTTTTCATAAATTTGTATAAAATAGCTCCGTACACTGGGAAGATTGGAATGTATATGCTGGCTTTTGTTACGATAGCCTTGCTAGCGGATATAAGTGCTTGACCCTTGTACTTTTCTTTAAGCGTTGTATTTAATGCTCTTGCCGTCTCCTCTAAGTGATCTTTTGCCTTACCTATTGTTCCTTCATGATAAATATCATAAGTAGCAGGAGAGCCTAAATAAGTATAAGATACAGTCTTAAAACCTTCCTCTAGCAAATCTTCTTTCATTAGAGCATCTACCCAAAGATCCCAGTCTTCTCCACCCATAACCTTAATGGTATTTTGGATTTCCTCTGGTGTAGCTTCTTCCATTTTTTCATACTTTAAACACTCTTTATTGATGTCAATGCTGTAACCATCAACTGTTTTACCTATGCTCTTTAAACTAGATATATAGGTTTCTCCCGTAACAGGATCTGTCCTTCTATTAGATGCTAGTGAATAAACAAGTAAGTCGATCTTTCCGTATTCTTTTTTAATATAGTCTATGACTTGATCTTTCATCTCAAAGGAAAAAGCATCCCCTATAAAATCCTTATATTGTAATCCTTCTTCTTTAGCAAATTGTTGAAAAAAGATATTGTTCCACCAACCTGCAGTGCCCGTTTTATTTCTTTTAGGTTCAATTTCAAAAGATACATTTATGGTATTAGCATTACAGCCAAATCCTAAAGTTACTCTGCTAGCCAGACCATAACCTGAAGACCCCCCTATAATCAAAACATTCTTAGGGCCTTTAAAGCTTCCCTTCTCTTTCACGTAATCGATCTGTCTCTTTACGTTTTCTCTACATCCTATAGGATGAACGCGAACACATATATTATTCTTAATCGCTGGCTTAATAATCATAATTCATTTTGCCTCCAAACGTCGTTTTTTGTAACCAATTATTTGTTGACAACAACAGTTATTTGTATTATATTTCAAATATACTTTGATTGTCAAAGGATTTGATGCGATTATACAAAATCGCAAAAATGCAGGAGGACTAAAACTTGAATGTAGAAGACATTATAAAGCTTATTGATAAAGTTAATACGACAGGTATCAGTGAATTGAAGATTAAGGATGATAGCTTTAAACTATACATTTCAAAAAATTCTTCACCCGTAGTATACACTGAAAATAGTGTTCCTATACCTAGTGTCATAAAACAAAATCCAGTAGAAATTTTACCTGAAAATGTAGAGAGAAAATCTACAAGTGAGAACGACGTAGTTGTCAAATCTCCCTTAGTAGGCATTTATTACGAATCTTCTTCCCCAGAAGTAGGACCTTTTGTATCCCTTGGTCAAAAGGTTAAAGAAGGAGATGTACTCTGCATTATTGAAGCCATGAAAATCTTTAATGAGATTAAAAGCCCTACTGAGGGTATCATCAAAAAAATTCTTCCCTCTAATTTAGAAGTAATCGAATACGACCAAGAACTCTTTGTCATAGGAGACGAAGAGTAATGGCAAAAATACGACGAGTACTTATTGCCAATAGAGGAGAAATTGCCGTTCGAGTCATTCGAGCTTGCAAGGAATTAGGCATTGAGACCATTAGCATTTATTCTACTGCTGATAAAGAGAGTTTACATGTGGCATTAGCAGACTACTCTATTTGTGTAGGGCCCGGTCCAGTTCAAGAAAGCTATTTAAATATGGAGCGAATTATGAGTGCTGCTGTGGCCTTAGCCGTGGATGCAATTCATCCTGGTTACGGCTTTTTATCCGAAAACAGCAAGTTTGCTAAAATGTGCGAAGAGTGCAGTATTCAGTTTATTGGACCGTCATCTGAGGTCATACGAATGGCTGGAAACAAGTCTACTGCTAGAGAAATTATGCAAAGTAATGGGGTTCCTGTTATTCCAGGTTCTGATGGAGTCATCCACTCTTTAGAGGAGGCAAATGATGTTGCAGCTTCTATTGGCTTTCCTGTCATCGTGAAGGCTTCTTTAGGTGGTGGCGGAAAAGGTATGAGGATTATTGAAACTCCTCAAGATATGGAAAAGTTTCTTCTTCAAGCTAAAGCAGAAGCAAAAAATGCCTTTGGGGATGCGTCTATTTATATTGAAAAGTACATTAAAACTTCTAGACATATTGAGTTCCAAATTCTAGCAGATTCATATGGCAATATTATTCATCTAAATGATAGAGAATGTTCCATTCAGCGAAATAATCAAAAAGTATTAGAAGAGGCACCTGCTTCTTGTATTGACAATGAATTAAGGCGTAAAATGGGCGAAACAGCCATTCGAGCTGCAAAAGCCATCAACTACATCAATGCAGGCACTATTGAGTTTTTATTAGATGAAGATTCTAACTTTTATTTCATGGAAATGAATACTAGAATTCAAGTGGAACATCCTATAACAGAGATGGTAACTGGAGTAGATTTGATTAAACAACAGATTAAAATCGCAGAAGGAGCTCTTCTTCCATTTAAACAGGAAGATATTTTAATTAAAGGACATGCTATAGAATGTAGGATCAATGCAGAAGACCCAGATTTTAATTTTACCCCTAGTGCAGGTCTTATTAAGGAACTACACCTTCCAGGAGGAAAGGGAGTACGAGTAGATTCTCACATCTATCAGAACTACTTAATTCCCTTATACTATGATTCTATGATTTGCAAACTTATTACTTGGGGGGACGACCGACAAGAGGCTATTGATAAGATGAAGGTAGCTCTCGATGAAGTAATTGTAGAAGGAGTAAAGACCAATATTCCTCTGCTAAAAAAGATTATAGAGAATAAGGACTTCATCGACGGAAACATCACCACTAAATTTTTAGATAAACTTTTAAGATAGAGTTGATAATATGTTTACTTTTTTAAATAAAAACAAAAAATTCAAACCTACTACTTTAGAGCAAAAGAACATACCTGACTATCTTTATGTAAAATGTGAAAGCTGCTCTAGCTTGATTTACCATGAAGATTTAAATAACAGCAATTATATCTGCCCTAAGTGCGGTTTTTATTTTCGATTAAGCGCCATGCAAAGAATAGATTTCACTGTAGATCCAAATACCTTTAGGGAATTTAATAAGAATATGAGATCTAAAAATATTCTAAAATTCCCAAAATATAGTGAAAAATTATCTCACGTCTCTAAAAAGACCAATTTAAGAGAAGCTGTAGTGACTGGTTATGCTGAAATTAAAGGCAAAAAATGCGTCATTGCCGTCATGGATAGCTATTTCTTTATGGGTAGCATGGGAGCTGTTGTAGGTGAAAAAATCACTCAGGCAGCAGAGAGATCTATAAAGATGAAGCTACCCTTGATTATCTTTTCAACTTCTGGTGGTGCAAGGATGCAAGAAGGAATGTACTCTCTTATGCAGATGGCAAAAGTCAGCAGTGTGCTAAAAAGGCATCACGATCTTGGACTCTTATACATTAGTGTCCTAACCCATCCTACTACAGGTGGTGTAACAGCTAGCTTTGCAATGCTTGGAGACATTATCTTAGCAGAACCGGGTGCCTTAATTGGGTTCGCAGGTCCTAGGGTCATTAAACAAACCACTGGGCAAGGGCTCCCTGAAGGATTTCAAAGTGCAGAATTTCTACAGGATCATGGATTTGTAGACTCCGTTGTGCCTAGAATAAAGATAAAAGAAATGTTGTATGACATTCTAGACGTCCATGAGAGGTGATGAAATGAAAGAACCAAATACTCGATCAACGGATGAAATATGGGAACACGTTTTAAAGGCAAGGAGTGTACATAGACCTACTGCCCTTGACTATATTAATAAAATATTTTCTAATTTTATAGAGTTCCATGGAGACCGAAGTTATGGAGATGACAAATCCATAGTAGGTGGAATCGCGCTTATAGACGACCTACCCGTCACTGTCATTGGTCAACAAAAAGGAAGAAGCACAGAAGAAAATATTGAAAGAAATTTTGGCATGACCAATCCAGAAGGATACCGAAAAGCCTTGCGACTTATGAAGCAAGCCGAGAAATTCCATCGACCTATTGTGTGCTTCGTAGACACCCCTGGTGCTGCCTGTGGCATTGGTGCGGAAGAAAGAGGGCAAGGTCATGCAATTGCTTCTAATTTATTTGAATTATCCAATTTGCAAACGCCAATAATATCTGTCTTCATTGGCGAAGGTGGAAGTGGTGGAGCTCTTGCATTAGCTATTGCAGATGAAATATGGATGATGGAACATTCCATTTTCTCTATATTATCTCCTGAAGGCTTTGCGTCCATCCTCTGGAAGGATAGTTCAAAGGCAAAAACAGCCGCAGAGCTTATGAAACTTACTTCTTATGATTTATTGGAGCTTGGAATCATCGATAAAATCATTCCGGAAGAAGCAGATATTGATAAAAATGCAGAGCGAATTATGTACAACTTACAGGCCAGTTTAATACAGTCCTTAAAAGCGCTTAAAGCCACCCCTATAAAAACTCTTTTAAAGAAAAGATACAGTAAATTTAGAGATATAGGTGCGTAGGCTTAGAAGGAGGAAATTTTGAGCAAAATTATTGCTACAGGAAAATATGCTCCTGAACGTGCCGTTTCAAATTTTGACTTAGAAAAGATGATTGACACAAGCGACGAGTGGATCTACACTAGAACCGGCATTAAGGAAAGGCGCATTTCCCAAAGTGAAAGTACTTTGGATTTAACATATAAAGCAGCTTTAAATGCAATAGAAAAAAACAATATAGATGCCAGTACCATCGATTTAATCATCGTGGCAACTGTTACACCAGATTACTTTATGCCTTCAACTGCTTGTCTATTACAAAGCAGGTTGGGAATTGATGACATGCGGGTAACGTCATTTGATATTAATGCAGCCTGTACAGGTCTCATATATGGAATACAGATTGCAGATAAATTTATCGCGTCGGGATCTCATAAAAGAGCTTTAATAGTAGGTGCTGAGACTTTTTCTAAAGTATTAGATTGGGAAGACCGGGCAACTTGCGTGCTCTTTGGAGACGGCGCAGGAGCAGTGATTTTAGATGGAGAAGAGGATAAAATCCTATCAATTTACACCAATTCATCTGGTGATCAATCACTTCACCTAGCTTTGCCTGCTGTATCTTTAGAAAATCCCTTTGGGGCAGAGAAAAAAGAGGTTTCTAGGTATTTGACTATGAATGGACCTGAAATATTTAAGTTTGCAACTTTTGCTATTAAAGATTCCATTGAATTTGTTTTGAAGGAATCTAATTTAAGTATAGATGATATTTCATACATCGTCCCCCATCAAGCAAATCAAAGAATTATTGTTAAAGTTTCACGAGTCATGAAAATACCACTAGATAAATTCTATATGAATGTAGAATACTATGGAAACACTTCCGCTGCAAGTATTGGCATGGCCTTAGACGATCTGTATGAGACAAAAGATATAAAAGAAGGCGACAAAATCATCTTAGTGGGCTTTGGTGGCGGCTTGACTTGGGGTTCTATACTATATGAGTATTAAGTAAAAGCTTGTAATGCTTAGAATAATATGGCATGATTTATAATAAATTAAGAATTTGGAGGTTTTTATAATGATTAAAGAAAAAGTAATAGAAATATTAGCAGAAGAATTAGGCGTAGAATTAGATGAAATCAAAATGAACTCAAATCTTCAAGATGATTTAGGAGCAGATTCTCTTGCTGTTGTAGAGGTAATCATGGCTTTTGAAGATGAATTTGATCTTAAAATACCAGAAGAAGATACAACTCAATTAACCACTGTACAAGATATCATCACTTATATTGAAAGCAAACAAGAGTAAGAGGTCATTTGTATGAGTATAGCTTTTTTGTTCCCAGGACAAGGCGCTCAGTACAAAGGCATGGGAAAAGAACTATATGACAACTTTAGTGAAGCAAAGGCCGTTTTTGAAATTGCCGATGCTTCACTTCCCTTTAGTATAAGGGAAATTTGTTTTGAGGATTCCAAAGATTTAATCAATGAGACAAAGTACACCCAGCCAGCTATTCTTACCACAAGTATTGCAGCCCTTAAAGTTTTAGAAAAAGAAAATATCAAACCAGCCTACTGCGCTGGTCTAAGCCTTGGTGAGTACTCTGCTTTAGTAGCCAATGGTGTATTAGATGTTGCTACTGCAGCTCCCCTTGTACACAATAGAGGAACCTTTATGGAAGAAGCGGTCCCTAGTGGTCAAGGCGCTATGGCTGCCATTATGGGACTCGATAACAATATAGTAGAAGAAATCTGTGAGGAAGCATCCACAAAAGGAGTAGTCCAACCTGCTAATTACAATTACAATGGGCAAATTGTCATTGGCGGAGAGGTTATAGCTGTAGAATACGCTATGAGTTTAGCAAGTGATAAAGGTGCAAAGCGGGCTATGAAATTAAACGTCAGTGGACCCTTTCACACTTCTCTGCTTAAAGATGCAGCGCAAAAATTAGAATCTCATATGAAGGATCTTTCTTTTCATCCTTGGCATACGCCTATCGTATCCAATGTGACAGCCCTACCTTATGAGGAGCTTTCTTCCTTAAAAAAAGTTTTAGTAAAACAAGTAATTTCTCCTGTTAAGTGGGAGCAGAGTGTTCAGTACATGATTTCCCGAGGAGTAACACATTTTATTGAGATTGGACCTGGTAAAACACTTTGTGGCTTCCTTAAGAGAATTGATAAAAGCGTGAAAGCCCTCAATGTAGAAGACATAAATTCTCTCGAAAACACTATAAGAACAATAGGAGGTCAATAATATGTTAAGTGGTAAGACCGCCCTAATTACAGGTGGCTCTAGAGGAATAGGCAGAGCCATTGCAAAAAAGCTCAGCAGCTTAGGCTGTAATGTAGTCATTAACTACAATTCTAATGCAGCTCCGGCTGAAGAATTAATCAAC
>CAZVEI010000059.1:0-9410 GCA_964626295.1 uncultured Alkalibaculum sp. | reverse complement strand
AGGTTATGTTTTAGTCGCTTATAAGTAAATTTTAAAAGTTTGACGAAGACCCCAGAGAAACATGGGGAACGGGACATTAGTATCGAGGTGTGTAGAAGTATTTAGCTTATTTAATACAGATATAAAAAGTCCCATCCCTGGTATCTCTGTTAAGAACAGTTATAGTGGCATATCAAAAAAATTGGTACATAAAAAGAGCCACTGCACATTAATTTGTAGCGGCTTTTATTACAGTCTAATCAATACTTGCCTAAGGATGGCGAGCAAATTCTGATTGAAATGCTTGTCAATTCTTCTCTTTTACATCTCTATATCCAAGGCAAATTGCTTAAATTATTATTTTCACTTCCATCAGGAAGTGATTTTAAATATTCGTTTCCTTTTTCTCGTAGCAATACTAACCCCCTGAATACCGCCTTGTTTCGCATCCCTAAGCGTATAAAAAAGCCTATGATCCATAGTCAATTTTGACTTGAATGTTTTATTTTTTAATATTTAATTTAATAAAAATGTTGACACAATACAAAAGTGTTGTTATAATCTTATTAAACATATTTACTTACTATGTGTTTGATTTAATCTTAAACTATATTTATGCTCGGAGGGATTGTTTTGGATAAGAGTCATAAAAAGTCAATGATCGTCAGTGATATTTCGGATGAAACATTACAAATTATTTTTGAATTGAAAAAAACGATAAAATATGGTTCTATTACCCTTGTCATTCAAGATGGACTAGTGACTCAAATCGAGACAAGTGAAAAAATCCGAGTATAGTAAAAATTCTTAAGATGTTAAGTGACAAGGATATCAAAACAATTACATAAAAGCTGACCATAAAGAATGGAGGCTAAGTTATAGAAAGAAATGAATTTTCTTTCTATAACTTAGCCTTTTTATTATCGCGAAGGCAATGAGCCAAGCGGCTGCTTGCAGACATTTGGCGACTGCCCGCGTAACCACGAGAAACTCGCAATACGTGTTTCTTGTGGTTTATAAAAAAATGAGGAGTGATTGTATGAAAATTATTATGAAAACCAGAAAAAATCAGACATTATCTATTTTGAAGCGAACTTTATTAATGGTATTGACCATTGCTGTGTTCATCTCTTTTGTCGGTTGCTCTAATGGAGGGGATAAAGAAGCTGCTTCGACAGAGGAGGCAAATAATATAGAAAGCAAGGATCCAGTGACACTACTCAATGTATCCTATGACCCTACAAGGGAGCTTTATCAAGAATACAATATCGCATTTGCAAAGTATTGGAAAGACAAAGAGGATCAAGATGTTACCATACAACAATCTCATGGTGGTTCAGGGAGCCAGGCTAGGGCGGTCATCGATGGTAATGAAGCAGATATTGTGACTTTAGCATTGGCTTATGATATCGATTCGATTAATACCAATAAAGAAATTTTAAATAAAGAATGGCAAAGTCGCTTACCAAATAACTCTTCACCATATACATCGACCATCGTTTTCCTAGTGCGAAAAGGGAATCCAAAGAATATTAAGGATTGGGATGATTTGATAAAATCAGGTGTGGAAGTCATTACGCCAAACCCAAAGACCTCCGGTGGTGCCAGGTGGAATTACCTTGCAGCCTGGGGATATGCTCTCGAAAAAAATGGACGTAATGAAGAGAAAGCCAAAGATTTTGTGACGTCTATTTATAAAAATGTACCTGTGCTCGATTCAGGAGCTCGTGGGTCGACGACCACTTTTGTAGAGCGCGGTTTGGGAGATGTCCTTCTAGCATGGGAAAATGAAGCCTTTCTTTCCATCAATGAACTAGGTAAAGATGAATTTGAGATTGTCGTTCCCTCTATGAGTATTCTTGCAGAACCACCGGTAGCTATCGTAGATTCTGTAGTGGATAAGAAGGGAACCCGAGAAGTTGCTGAGGCATATCTTGAGTACCTTTACAGTGATGAGGGTCAGGAAATTTCAGCTGAAAATTATTATAGACCGACCAATGAAGAAATAGCAAAGAAATATGAATCTCAGTTTCCTAAGGTAAACCTCTTTACCATTGATGAAGTATTTGGAGGTTGGGCAAAAACACAAGAGAAACATTTTAATGACGGTGCCATATTTGATCAAATCTATATAGGTCAATAGGAACATAATGTAGAAAGTTAGATCTTATCCCAGATATAACTTTCTAGTAACAATAGTTGGGAAATAGGTTTCTCAAAATGATCAAGGAGTAAATAGGATTTGATGACTGAAAAATTGGAGTTGAGTTTATGAACATTGCAACAAGACCTTTGAAAGAAAAAAGCGTTATACCTGGTTTTGGTATGACCATGGGTTTTACTCTTTTGTATATTACATTTTTGATTCTGATTCCAGTATCTATGGTTTTTATAAATAGTTCCCAAATGGGTTGGGTAAAATTTTGGGAGATTATTTCTAATGAAAGAGTGGTAGCTTCTTTATTGATTTCTTTTGGCACATCCTTAGTAGCAGCTACAATAAATACTGTTTTTGGCCTGCTCTTGGCATGGGTTTTAGAACGATACACGTTCCCTGGCAAAAAAATTGTAGATGGGCTTATCGATTTGCCTTTTGCTTTACCTACTGCTGTAGCTGGTATTGCATTGACCACACTTTATGCTGAAAATGGTTGGATTGGCAAGCTCTTTGCCCCTTATGGAATAAAAATATCCTATACTACTCTAGGAATTACTTTGGCCTTAATATTTATTAGTTTTCCCTTTGTAGTGAGAACCGTTCAGCCTGTACTACAAAGCATAGACAAAGGGGTGGAAGAGGCGGCAGCTTGCCTTGGAGCTAGCAGTTACCAGACCTTTTTTAAAGTGATCCTTCCTGAACTTTCACCTGCACTAATCACTGGGTTTGCCCTTGCATTTGCTAGGACTCTTGGAGAATATGGGTCTATCGTCTTTATATCCGGTAATATGCCTTTCACAACAGAAATAACGCCACTATTAATTCGTACAAAGCTGGAGCAATACGATTATGCAGGTGCCTCTGCTGTTGCGGCTGTAATGCTAATCATTTCGTTTGTTATGCTTTTGTTCATCAATCTTTTTCAGTGGTGGGCAAGTAATAGGCACAAACGCGTAAGGGGTGAGTAAATGATGGATAAGGATATCTTACATAAAACAACACAAATATCTGTAAAAAAAGAATTAAAAATAATTCCCTATATTTTAATTTTTGTGGCCTTGCTCTTTTTTGTGGTGATGCTTGTAATCCCTCTTATTCTAGTATTCATAAAAGCCTTTGAACAAGGTGTAGGGATATATTATGCGTCCATAAGTGATCCCATGGCCTTAGAAGCTATAAAGCTCACTCTCATTACCATGATGATTGTAGTACCTATAAATACCGTATTTGGTCTTATTGCTGCTTGGGCAATTGCTAAATTTAAATTTAAGGGTAAAGGGCTTTTGATTACCATCATCGATTTGCCCTTTGCTATTTCACCTGTTGTTGCAGGGTTGATTTTTGTGTTGTTATTTAGCACTACTCATGGTCTTTTGGCTTCTATATTAAATGAATTGGGAATAAAGATCATATTTGCAAAGCCTGGTATTATCTTGGCTACTTTATTCGTAACCCTTCCTTTTGTGGCGCGGCAAATTATTCCCTTAATGGAAGCTCAAGGAACTACAGAGGAAGAAGCAGCCCTTACCCTAGGGGCAAATGGATTTAAAACCTTTTGGTTTGTCACCTTTCCAAATATTAAATGGGCTCTTTTATACGGAGTTATGCTTACGGCAGCTAGAGCAGCAGGAGAGTTTGGGGCAGTATCTGTTGTATCAGGGCATATTAGAGGGCTGACCAATACGGTACCCCTTCATGTGGAAATACTTTACAACGAATATCAATTTCCAGCTTCTTTTGCAGTAGCAACACTCTTAACCGGAATTGCAATGATTAATCTAATCATAAAAAGTATTGCAGATAGAAAACGTAATACTAGACTCCATGAAATAGAAAAAGTAGAAATTAGCGAATAGGGAGGTATTGTCATGAGTATTGAAGTTAGAAATATCACTAAATCTTTTGGTTTGTTTAAAGCACTTAATGAGATTGATCTAAAGATCAATACGGGTGAACTGGTGGCTTTACTAGGACCATCGGGATCTGGAAAGACGACTCTTTTAAGAATTATTGCCGGTTTAGAAACATCAGACTCTGGTAGCATTGTTTTTAATGGAGAAGACCATACAAAGAAAAATATCCAGGATCGAAAAGTAGGCTTTGTATTTCAACATTATGCACTATTTAAGCATATGACGGTTTTTGAAAACATCGCTTTTGGTTTAAAAGTAAGACCCTCAAAGCATAGACTCGGCAAGAAAGAAATTTTGAGTAAAGTCCATGAACTTTTGTCTCTTGTCAAGATGGAGGAACTGGCTAATCGATACCCTGGGCAGCTTTCTGGGGGTCAACGTCAGAGAATTGCTCTGGCGAGGGCGTTATCTGTAGAGCCAAAGATATTGCTCTTAGACGAACCCTTTGGAGCCCTTGATGCAAAGGTGAGAAAAGACCTTAGAAGATGGTTGAGAAAACTGCACAATGAATACCCTATTACCAGCGTCTTTGTTACCCATGATCAGGAAGAAGCCTTAGATGTGGCGGACCGCATTGTCATTTTAAACCAGGGGAAAATCGAACAGATAGGCACCCCGGAAGAGGTATATGATAATCCTGCCAATCCTTTTGTTTACAACTTTCTCGGAAATGTGAACCTTTTCCATGGCAGGACTCATGATGGAAAGATAGGGGTAACGAGCTATATTCGCCCTCACGATATTGAAATAAAACTTCAGCCTGAAGGGGATGAGTTTATCGCTTCCGTGATTCATTTTATACGGGCAGCAGGTCCTAGCGTAAATATTGAACTTCAGAGGCTGGATAATAAGGAATATATAGAAGCAGAAATAAGTAAGGAGGCTTATAAAAAATTAGGATTAAAAACAAAACAAGAAGTTTATGTAAAACCCAAAGATTTCAAGGTCTTCATACATGAAGATTATGTGATTTGATGAGAGGAAGAAGAAAATGAATAAATTAAATTTAAAATCGTTAAATGCAGAATATAAACAAGAAAAACCAGAAGAAATCATTCGTTTTATAGTGAAAGAAATTGGAATCCCTAAAATAGCATTGGCTTCTAGCCTTTCCATAGAAGATCAAGTTCTGATGGATATGCTTTTGAAGGTTTGTTCCAAAGCTAGAATTTTCTTTATCGATACGGGAAGACATTTTCAAGAAACCTATGATCTAATGGATGAGACTATGAAAAAGTATCTGTTTCATTATGAGGTATATGCTCCTGATGGACGTGAAATTGAAGCTCTTGTGTCAAAATTAGGACCTAATTCCTTTTATAAAAGTGTAGAGTTTAGAAAAAATTGTTGTGATATTCGAAAAGTTCACCCTTTAAATCGTGTACTGGATACTTTAGACGCCTGGATTTGTGGATTGAGAAAGGAACAATCCGAGAGCCGCAGCTCCATTGACATTTTTCAGTGGGATGATAGTCATTCTATTTATAAGATAAACCCCCTTGCCAATTGGAGTGAAGAAGATCTATGGGAGTACATAAGGAGAGAAAATGTACCATACAATGCCTTGTATGATAATGGCTTTCGGAGTATTGGCTGTAAACCTTGTTCTAGACCAGTAACGCAAGGGGAAGATGTGAGAGGGGGCAGATGGTGGTGGGAAAGTCTCGAAAAAAAAGAATGCGGGCTTCACTGGGATCTAGTGCCTGAAGAAATAGAATAGTGAGTAGGAGGAAGCGCAAATGAATCATCTAGATAAACTAGAAGCTCAGAGTGTCCATATTTTAAGGGAAGCTTATCGAGAATTTGAAAATATTTGTATGTTGTGGTCTATTGGAAAAGACAGCACGGTACTACTATGGCTGGCACGAAAAGCTTTTTTTGGTCATGTTCCCATACCTCTTGTACATGTGGACACTCACTTCAAAATACCGGAAATGATTGAATACCGGGACAATCTTGCACGTAAATGGAAGTTAACGATGATTTACGGAGAAAACAAAAATGCAATAGAAGAAAAGGCAACTTTTCCTGATGGAAACGTCGACAGGCTCACCTGCTGTCAGTCCTTAAAATCGGAAGCACTAAAAAACACCCTGTCTGGCGAATGGGATCGCTACATCATGAATTTGAACACTGGTAAATATACACGGGATGCCAACCGAGAAAGGTATACTGGTGTTATTGTAGGGGTAAGA
Organism: uncultured Alkalibaculum sp.; assembly: GCA_964626295.1. Classification (GTDB taxonomy): domain Bacteria; phylum Bacillota; class Clostridia; order Eubacteriales; family Alkalibacteraceae; genus Alkalibaculum. Next base: position 3,165 of record CAZVEI010000059.1, on the reverse strand, counting down.
GCCGATGAAGAGGGAAGTCGTTCTAAAGAGAGGACTTTCTCCCCAAGGGATAAAGAAAATGACTGGGATGTAGGGGATCAGCCTCCGGAATTCTGGAATCAATATAAGACAGATTTTGCTCCAGGAACACATGTTAGGATACACCCCCTTCTCGATTGGACAGAACTTAATATTTGGGAGTATATTGAAAGAGAAAACATACCTGTTACTTCCTTGTATTTTGATCAAGGAGAAGGAAAACGCTATCGATCTCTAGGATGTCATCCTTGTACCGCTCCGGTAGATTCTACTTCAAAAACCGTGATGGAAATCATCGAGGAATTAAAAAGTGGAAAATTTGCACATATAGCGGAAAGATCCGGTCGTGCACAAGATCAAGATGATGGTGGTGGACTTGAAACTCTGCGAAAGGATGGGTACATGTAATATGAATCAAAGAGAGCAAATGAATATCGTCATTGTAGGTCACGTAGACCATGGGAAGAGTACTGTTATCGGAAGACTATATGCCGACACAGGTTCCCTCCCAGAGGGAAAACTCGAGTTTGTAAAAGAGTACTGCAAAAAGAACTCTAGACCTTTTGAATATGCCTTTCTTTTGGATGCATTAAAGGATGAACAGGCCCAAGGGATTACCATCGATACTTCGAGAAGTTTTTTTAAGACGGAGAAACGAGATTATATTATTATCGACGCACCAGGGCATATTGAATTTTTAAAGAATATGGTGACAGGTGCCTCTAGAGCAGAGGCTGCTCTTTTGGTGATAGACGCAAAAGAAGGGATACAGGAGAATTCCAAGAGACATGGTCACATCGTATCCATGTTAGGTATCAAACAGGTAGTCGTATTGGTCAATAAAATGGATCTCGTAGACTACGACGAAGAAGCCTTTCGCAATATATGTCTTGAATTTAAAGAATTTTTACATAAGATCCATATCGAGCCTATAAATTTCATACCTATTAGTGCTTTTTATGGTGACAATATTGTAGAAAAATCCCCCAATGCCCTTTGGTACAATAGTTCTACGGTTTTAGAGCAATTAGACGAACTCGCCAATAAAAAAGAACATAGACAATTGCCTCTTCGATTGCCCGTTCAAGATATCTATAAGTTTACAGATCAAGGTGACGATAGGCGAATTGTCGCCGGTACCATTGTAAGTGGTTCTATAGACACAGGAGATGAAGTGGTTTTTCTACCCTCGGGCAAGAGAAGTGCAATTGCCAGTATCGAAAGATTTCATGTTTCAAATAGGGATACTGCCAGTGCCGGTGAAGCCATAGGAGTAACGCTGCAAACTCAAATTTACATTAAGCCGGGAGAGGTGATGGTGAAAGCTACTGAAAAACAATCGTTGATCAGTTCTCGTTTTAAGGCGAATCTATTCTGGGTGGGTAAGAATCCCTTGGTTAAAAATAAGCTATATAAGTTAAAAATAGGAACGATAAAAATAGGGGTAAAGCTCATGGAAATAGTAAATATCATCGATGCAGCAGAACTTCATATAGATATCTATAAAAATCAAGTAGAAAGACATGACGTAGCAGAGTGTATTTTCGAGACGATAAAGCCCATTGCTTTTGATCCTATTTCCCATATAGAGGAAATGGGCAGATTTGTCATTGTAGACGATTATGAAATCTCAGGTGGCGGAATCATTATGGAAAATGCAGCTGACGAGGAGAACACTTTGCCAAACTCTATTCAAGATAGGGAATTTTCATGGAAAAAAGGCTTAATTTCATCCGTTCAAAGAAATAAAGCTTACGGGCACAAATCGAAGTTTATTGTAGTTACATCTGAAAATAAGGGAAATAAACAAGTTATAGAGATGATTGGAAAGGAGTTAGAAGAGACACTTTTTAAAATGGATTATAAAGTCTATTATTTGGGCATTTCTTGTGGTTATGAAGGTAGGGAGGAACATATAAGGCAAATTGGCGAGTTGGCAAGAATATTTATAGATTCTGGCCAAATAATAATTACTTCCATATTTGATCTCGATGATGATGAGGCAGAAGAGCTGAGACGATTAAAGCGGCCAAATGAAATCATCATTGTAAATATAGGAGAGTCATTACTTAGAGGTTTTGAACCGGATGCGAACATTCCAAGCGATGCTGCTGTAAATACCATATATAATATTTTAAAAAATGAAGATATTATATGATAGGTATTTGTAAAATACTCAACTTTCCCAGCTTAAATTTGTAAACATTGCTTGAATAAATAAGGCTTGAGTACTCATCCAATCCTGTAGCCTTACATTTAAACATAATAACGCCCATTTCGGGATGACGGTTTTCCACTCGTCCAAAAGCTCACGTCTTCTTTTCATATCCATTATAATCACCCCGAGTATCAGTGTAACGTAGTGAGTCTACGAAAACACTCTACGCTCCGTAGACTCAACGAAGCGTAGGGTCGTTAGGCAATTATTATAGTTATTCAAATAAAAATAGCAGCCTTGAAGAAATGACAGGCTTCTGTATTGGCACAAGGTGAACTAAACTACATCAGTGGCGAAGAACGATTTATAGACAGCTTCTGCATAGGAGCCAAATTCATACTTGAAATATTTGAAAAAGATGAGGGGCAGCTTTAATCGATTACAGATTAGCCGTCATTTTTTATTCTCTGAACGTAATACCGTATCTTAAAGTACTGTCCGTTAGAAATAGTGGATAGTGCTTTTTGCGTTTGCAGATGATTTATACTTTTGTGCTTCCTTAATTGCTTTTCGTGCTAACAGCCAAACCCCAATCTCGCCGTTAAAGCAAGTTCTATTATCATAAATCCTCATATATTTTAATCGTATCCTCTATATGCTTGTTGCTAGTACTATTAATATCTTTTAACTTAGTACCCATTACTATAGCTATATATTCTGCATCTCCCTTTATAGCTAAAGTCGCCCAGCATTGTCCTGCTTCATATGTGGTTCCAGATTTTCCTCCTATGATTTTAAAGCCATTTTGAGGTATGTCATGAAGTTTTGAAAGCACAGTAGATTGCAAGACGATGCCATTTGGATGATCTAATGTAGAAGTGGTTTTAAAAGCTTCCTTAGTAAATATTGCTCGGAAATGTCCATTATCTAAAGCATAGTCTAAAAGTATTGCCATATCATAAGCAGTAGTGTATTGTTTTTTATTATGG
>CAZVEI010000058.1:0-9453 GCA_964626295.1 uncultured Alkalibaculum sp. | reverse complement strand
TATATTTTGCTCTGTTTATAATAGACTATTATTTACAAAATGAAATCTCCTATATAGATGAACAAATTGAGTCTAAGGGAGAAGTAAAAAATGTAATGGAGGAGATTTCCGCAAAGACGAATGAGGTGAATCTTATTAAGGAAATGATCCATGAAAGAAATGAATCCACAATAAATTTTTATGAATTAATGAAAGGATTAGAAAAGCTGATTCCTAAAGGAGTTACATTTACTAGTCAAAGATCAGAAAATGGCAGTATGACTATAAAGGGCGTAGCAGATGAGGAAGAAGAAGTTGCTGAGCTCGCTGCAAATTTATATGAGTTAAAAGGAGCAGGAGATATATGGATTCACTCTGCAGCCTATGAGGAGCAAATTCGTTTTGAAATTACTTTTTCATACGATTTAAATGGAGGAGGACAAGTTGAATCTAAGTAAAAGAGAAAGGATTTTACTAGGCGTATTGTTGTTTGTAGGGATATTTAGCCTATACTTTTTCTGTTTGTTTTGGCCTAAATGTAAAGAATTTCAAGATTATAGACAAATTCTAGCGGAAAGAAGAGTAGAATTTAACCAAATAAAGCTTGTTTATAATGAAGAAGAGCTAAGTAAAGTAGATCAGGAATGGCTAAAAGTCAAAAATCAAATTCCATCAAGTATGAAACTGCCTGATCTATATATGAACTTATTAGATCTGCGAAGGCGTTCAGGCGTATCTTATGATTTTATAGAATTTACTTCCTTAGAAAAAGCTTCACAAGAAGTTTACGAAGATGGCGCTATGCTATCAAAAGTAAATATTAATGTAATGCTTATAGGAAATTATGAGCAGGTAGATTCTTTTTTAAAAAGCTTGTATGATAATGAGAGAAGACTTGAGGTCACAAAGATTTATTACGAAAATAAAGAGGGGAAAATCCATGCTACTATTGAACTAGCAGCTCTTGCTTTTCTTAAAGAAGAGGATGAGGAATGGACTCAATACGATTTTGTTCAAGGAAAATCTTACGGCAAATCCAATCCTTATTTTCAAGAAAAAATCAAAAGTACAGATAATAGCACCAAAATAAGCAATACTAAAGATAAACCATAGAGGTGTAGAATAAGTTAAAAGTGGTTTAATTATAAAAATTAATTATGGATTACATAGGCAGTTTATGTTAATATTAATGAGTGATTTACATGTGTATCGGGTTGCACGAAAATATAATTATACTGTTAAATTTGGAGGAATAAAATATGATATCTGCAAGTGATTTTAGAAAAGGTGCTACATTTGAAATGGACGGCAATGTATACGCCATCATTGATTTTCAACATGTGAAACCAGGCAAAGGTGCTGCTTTTGTTCGAACTAAGATTAAGAATGTAATTACAGGGGGAACTACAGAAAGAACTTTTAATCCTTCTGAAAAATATCCAAAAGCACATATAGAGACAAAAGAAATGCAATATTTATACAAAGATGGGGATCTATATTACTTTATGGATTTAGAAAGTTATGAACAAATACCATTAAATTATGAACAAGTAGAAGAAGCAGTCAAATTCTTAAAAGAAAACATGAATGCAACTATCAAATTCTACAAGGGACAAGCGTTCTCTGTATTAGCTCCTAACTTCGTAGAATTAGTTATTACAGAAACAGAACCAGGCTTTAAAGGAGATACGGCTACAGGTGCAAACAAACCTGCTACATTAGAAACAGGAGCAGTAGTAACAGTGCCATTATTCGTAGATGAAGGAGATACTATTCGAATCGATACTAGAACAGGCGACTACATGGAGAGAGTCTAAAAAGACAGCGATCAGCTATCAGCATTTTGGACACCACTGGTAGCCTATAGGTCTTTTTATAGAAAGTTTTGCATTTTACAGAATAGGGTATTGTTTAGTCCGTTTAGGATGTTGCTAGAAACAGACTCCGTTTTATCATTCTTATAATATAAGTGAGTATATCTTAATATTTATTTATAAAATATAGGTATGTTTCTTCTTAAAGTTGGGGTATAATGAATATGTATGCTTTTATAAAAGTGTAAAGGAGGAATTGGAAATGAAATACATTAATGAAAAAGTATCGTATTTAAAAGGCTTATGCGATGGCCTAGAGATTCAAGATTCTTCAAAAGAAGGAAAAGTCCTTACAAAGATCGTTGAGATCCTTGAGGATATGACAGATGCTTTAGCAGGCCTTGATGAAGCCTACGAAGATCTAGAAGACTATGTAGAATTAGTCGACGAGGACTTAATGGAAGTCGAAGATGAAGTTTACGACTTAGACTTTTTAGATGATGATGACGATGACTTCTATGAAGTACAATGCCCACATTGCGGAGAAGATTTCATTACCAATTTCGATGAATTAGAGGAAGATGATTTCGAAATAGACTGCCCATACTGCGGACACATTGTAGAAATCGACACAACAGAATGTGATTGCGGCGACGATTGCGATTGCGATTGCCACGACCACGAATAATCAAAAACAAAAAACAGGTTTATATCTTAAATGATGTAGACCTGTTTTTTTATTGCTTAAAAAAATAAAGGTTATATTTCTTGTCCTATCCTAATAAATATAGATTAAGGACAAGGAGGAATTAATATGTCAAACCAAAGATTAATTCAAGATTTTAATGAAGTTATTTTTAAGGGAATGGATTTAAAGATTAAGAATATTTTAAGCAGACTGCCTTTGACCTTTTTATTAGAAATTGACGAAATCAGATTAAGGGTTAACAATCCCCTTATGGTTTGCAAAATAAACGAAGATTTTTTGATTAATGACTGTGGAGAGATCGTCCAAAGTCTAAAAGAAGCTTACATAGTAAATGAAAAGGAAATACACAATTCTTTACAGCTACTTAGCCAGTACTCACTATATTCTATTGAAGATGAGTTATCTAAGGGATTTATCACCTTAAGGGGTGGCCACCGTGTAGGCATTACGGGAAAAGCGGTTTTAGAAAATGGGGAAGTTAAGACCATTAAATACGTAAATGGCTTAAATTACCGAATTATGAGAGAAGTAAAGGGTTGCTCTAGAGCGGTGGCTCAGATTCTTCAAAAGGGTGAAAACGATATTTATCATACTCTTATTGCAGGCCCTCCTAAAAGCGGAAAAACGACGATTTTAAGAGATTTGGTTCGAGTTTTTAGCATGGGAAATGGCCGTTCTGGTTTAAAGATTGGCGTAGTAGATGAGAGAAGTGAAATTGCAGGCTGTCATAGAGGGATACCTCAAAATGACATGGGAATCCGTACAGATGTCTTAGACTGTTGCCCAAAGGGAGCAGGGATTATCAACTTGATTCGGTCAATGTCCCCACAAATTATTGTAACAGATGAAATAGGCTCTAAAGAAGATTTAATCGCTATTCGTGAAGCTTTAAATGCAGGAATAAAAATGATTACTACTGTTCACGGCGGGAGCCTGGAAGAACTCCTAAATAGACCTTATATTGCTCAAATGATTGAAGATAAATTGTTTGAAAAGATTATTTTTTTAGATAACTCGAATGGCATAGGTACAGTGTGTGAGGTAACAGAAGTAAGTAATCTTTTTAAAAAAGAAGAACTAGAATATGTATCTTAAATTAGTAGGGGCCCTTCTAGTGTTTATAAGTTGTTGCCTTATTGGCCGATTAAAGGCCAATCATTACGCTAAAAGGTATTTGCAAATACTAGACTTTCAAGGTATTATACAATACTTTGAAACAGAAATTTGCTATACTTCTACCCCTATAATGGAGATCTTTCAGTCTCTAATTCCCATTGTCAATCCTCCATTTGACAAGATAATAAGTAAAGTATTGTCTCGTATTACAGATTACGGCTACGAGCCCTTATCTGCTATTTGGCAAGATGAATTAGAGCAAAATAAAAACTCCTTGTATTTAAAACAGGAAGATTCAGATATTCTCTTATACTTTGGCAACGTATTAGGTACTACAGACATAGAAAACCAGAAAAAGTATTTTGCCCTAGTAAAGGATCGATTACATACTCAGTTAACTTTAGCTCAAGAGGATAAGTTAAGATATATCAAGTTGTATAGTCAGTTAGGGTTCATAATAGGTTTATTTATTACAATCATAATAATTTAGAGGTGAGTTTATGGATGTACAAATGATATTCAAAGTAGCTGCAATTGGGATTGTGGTAGCAGTATTAAATCAGTTGTTAAAGAACGCTCAAAAAGATGAGATGGCTTATATGGTTTCTCTCACTGGTGTTGTTATTGTTCTTATGATGGTCATTACCATGATTGCAGACTTATTTGATGCCATTAAATCCTTATTTCAACTCTATTAGAAGAGGATTGAACATATGGATATCTTTCAAATTACAATCATTGGCATTGTAGCTACTCTACTTATTGTACTGATTAAAAAGTACAACCCCGAATATCAAATTTTTATTGCTGTAGCAACTGGAGTCATTATCTTATTTATTATTTACTCTTATCTAGAGCCTATTCTACAGAGTTTTGAGTCCCTTTGGAGTAAGACGGATATTGATAATAGTTACTTTGAAATTATTTTAAAGGTCATTGTCATAGCGTATATAACAGAATTTGGAGCTCAAATATGTAAAGACGCCGGAGAAAATTCTATCGGAATGAAAATAGAATTGGCAGGGAAAGTAATTATCGTATATCTTTCTGTCCCTATTGTTCTTTCGCTGATCGATTTTATTATTAATTTAATACCTTAGGAGAAGCTTATGATAAAGAAAATAACAATCCTATTGCTTGTCCTCTTACTATCTGGGACAAGTGGAGCATTGGCCAAACAGGAGTCTAATACTCTAGGGCAACTTACAGATGGAATGTATGAAAAGTACGATATTGGAAATTTAGAACAAATTTACGATAGTGCAGGTTTAGGGAAATACTTAGATTATACAAGCGTAAAAGATTTTATTGTAGCACTTGTCAAAGGAGAATTAGAGCTTAGTATGGATACAATACTTGAGGGAGTAAAGAGCATTTTCTTTCAAGAAATTTCTCTTTCCTTAAATCTGCTGGCTCAAATCATTTTTCTCTCAATATTAGCAGCTGTACTCAACAATATTTCTTCCTCTTTTGGAGAGAGCCAAGTGGGTGATATTGCATTTTACGTAATCTATTTTGTCTTAATCGGATTAATTGCCAATAGTTTTCGCTCTTCCGTAGATTTGGCATCTTCTACTATTGACGAAATGGTAAGCGGAATACAAGCTATTATCCCCACACTTATTTTATTACTGGCATCTGTTGGAGCAATTGCGAGCAGCGCTATGTTAAGTCCTGTAATTGTCTATGTAGTGACCTTTGTAGGGACAACGATCAACAATGTAATTTACCCGCTGATTTTAGCCTCTGCCGTAATTACTTTAATCAATCACTTGTCAAAAGAGGTTAAATTATCTAATTTAGCAAAATTATTAAAGGATATTGCTTTGTACATATTAGGTTTTTTATTCATTTTGTTTTTAGGAGTAGTATCGATTCAAGGATTTGCTATGACGACATTAGATGGGGTTTCTTCTAAGACAGCAAAGTATGCTATCGATAACTTTGTGCCCTTTGTTGGAGGTTTTTTAGCAGATTCCATGGATACCATCGTCAGCGCTGCTAATTTAATTAAAAATGGCGTGGGAATTGTAGGTTTACTAGTCATTGTAGGCATTATTGCTTTCCCTATAATGAAAATGTTCGTACTATCCCTTATGTTTAAAGTTTCAGCTGCCATCATTCAGCCAATATCCGACGAGCGGATTGTAAAATGTCTGACAGATATAGGCACGTATATTATGTTGATTTTAGCCTGTCTCGTAGTTGTAGCGGTCATGTTCTTTTTAATGATTAGCATCATCATACTTCTAGGAGATATGACGGTTATGTATAGGTAGGTGAAAAAATGAATGCTTTTTCTATATGGTTAAAGAATATTGTCATCATCACAGCTACAGTGACGCTTCTTCACTTGATTCTCCCAAAATCTATGGGAAAGTACGTAAAAATTGTCACAGGTTTTATTGTGGTATTAGCAATGATTCAACCTTTTACAAATGTATTAAACACAGATTTTTACTTGCAAAATCTCATGTTAAAACACGATCTGATCATGAAGGAAAGCACAGTGAATCAAATGAAACCTGTGTCGGCTGACGAGATTACGGCAAATGAGACAGAGTTGACAGTTCAAGTATATAAAGATAAGTTGTCACAAAATATAGAACAAAATATAGGAGAGAATTTAAATCTAAAAGTAAAGGTTGCTCTAGAAATTTACGAAGACTTAGAGCAAGAAGACTTTGGCACATTAAAAAGTGCACAGGTAACTCTATTGTCTGATGAAAAAGATCCTACCATTAATCCAATTGAAAAGGTTCAAATTGGAAAAGAAGATGAAAAACAAGCTATTGATGAAAAAACAACAAAAAATATAAATAATTTCTTTTTAAACTTCTATAATCTAGAGTCGGAGAATATAAGTATTAGTGAGAGAAAATAACGATGAGGGGGATAAACGTGAAATTAGAAGAGAACATAAGAAAAATTGTTGACAAAATAAAAAACATGAATGATAAAGAAAAAATGCTCAATATTGGATTTATCTGTATTATCGGAGTAGTCATGGTATTTGTTTCAAATTTTCTTAAGAGTGCTGATGGCCCCAAAGGGACAAGCGCAAACAGTGCTCAGCAGCAAGAAGTAGTACAAACTACAAATTCCCAACCTTTACCTGATTACCAGTCCTCTATTCAAAAAGACCTAAAGGCTATTCTAGGTCAGGTAGAAGGCGTAGGTAATGTTGATGTCATGATCACCTTTGAAAGTCTAGAGACAAAAGAAATTGCTTATAACACTCAAGAATCCAATAATACCACAACTGAAAATGACAATCAGGGAGGTGAAAGAGTTATTGAAGAAAGTCAAACAAACCTTAACGCAATTATGGTGAATAAAGATGGTTCTAATGAACCTTTAATCCTCACTGAAAATTATCCAAGTATAAAAGGAGTCATCGTAGTGGCAGACGGTGCTTCTAATCCAGATATAAAATATAACCTTTTAAAATGTGTGCAAAATGTACTGGATTTGCCTTCTCATAAAGTGATGATTTACTCAAGAAAGAAATAATATATATAAGATAAATTTAAAAATAATCAAGGGGGTTATTCAATTGAAAAGTAGTAAAAATTTAATGGTTTTAGGTTTGGTGGTAGTTTTGGTTTTTGTAGGATACCTTAACTTCCAAATGTTCTTTAAAAAGGATACGGATACAGCTCAGGTAAACACAGAAGAAACACCTATCAATGCAGAATTAGTTAGCAGTGAGACAGAAAATGAAATCATGACTGGAAATATGGCTGTAACAAATGAATTCTTTGTAGATTACAAAATTGAAAGAGATCAAAGCAGAAGTGAACACGTTGCAATGTTAGAGGAAATATCAAAAGCAGAAGATGGCGATAAAGAGACAAAAAATCTAGCACAACAAGAAGCCATTAGCTTAGTAAAAATAAGTGAACAAGAAATGGTCATCGAAAACTTAATCCGCTCAAAAGGCTTTAACGATGCAATCGTATTTATTCATGATGGATATGTAAATGTAGTAGTAGATGCACAACAATTGACTACAGCACAAGCAGCACAAATTCAAAATATCGTAAACAAAGAAACTTCAGTAGCTATTGACAAAATCTCTATTGCTACAAATAGCACAAATGAAAAGTAGTTCTGATGTAACTTGCAACTAATTGCCTCGCGCTGCGCTTGTGCTCTTGGGCAAGCCTGGCATGGGGCATGGGTGGTACGAATGCTTCTCTTCGTCGCTGCGCTCCTTGATAAGCAAAGTACCACTCCATATGTTTTAAGTCTATGTAAAAGCATTCATGTCACCTTAGGTGACATAGAGCTAGGGAATGTAGAATTTCTTAGGAGTGATCAAAAATATAAAGTCGGAGTATCGCCTAAGGAGATGCCTCGGCTTTAATTTTGTTTTAAGCTTAATATAGGAAAATGTAAGAATCTGTTCTATAAAAAATGATCGTATCACTAAAGGTGATTTAAATACTTATAACATAAAACTTACAACATAGAACTTAATCTGAACTAAAAACCACCATAGTCATCTTAAAGGCTTTTACATAGAACTTAAAAGTTGTATCCCTTCAAAGGTTGTAATATAATGGTAAGTAAATAATTTAAAGAAGAGGTAAATAGATTATATGTATGAAATACTGCTCAAAATATACGATTTATTAGGAGATACTTATCAAATTATTGCTACTGTCTTTAAATATCTTTTCATCATCCTTATTTATCTTTTTATTTTTGCCATTATTCGCATGATTTATTTGGATATTAGTTATATGAAAGGGGATCGTAAAAACGAAAATGAAAAGGTGCCTTATCTAAAATTAATGAATCGAAGGGAAAAATTAAATTTTAAGACATTTGATACTTACGATTTAGATAGGAATAAAACAATAGGTAGGTCTAGTAAGAACCAAATTACTATCCAAGATCCATACCTTTCCAAAAAACACATCGCCTTTACTTTTGAAGAGGATCAGTGTTTTCTTCAAGATTTAGACAGTACCAATGGTACTTTAGTCAATGATGAAAAGCTTGAAGATGAACCTATTTTACTTCAAGATGGAGATAAAATTCATATAGGCCAATTGGATTTTATTTTTGTAAATGAAACTGAATCAGAGGATGAATCAAAAGATGAATCAGAAGATGAATCAGAGGATGAATCAGAGGATGAAGAAGAATGACGATTTTTAAGCGCTATAGACCCATTCACTTTATCGTCTTACTTAATATTTTGGCCTTTGGACTATTGTTTTTAAGAAATCCAGATAAGACTGTAATTTTTACTTGCCTTACGATGATCGCCATGATATATTCTGTGTACTTTATTTTAATATGGAAAAAGTGGGGGGATTTATATTTATTTTTAATCGTGGCTATGTTAAGCAGTATTGGTCTGATTATGATTTTTCGCTTGGACCCAGAGCTAGGGACAAAGCAAATCATTTGGTTTGCTGGAGGAATCATCCTATTCTTGTTAACTTACTTTGTCTTTACCTATGTTAAATTTTGGAATAAGCTCACCTACTTTTATATAGGCTTGGCTCTTGTTTTGTTTCTCTTAACTTTGCTATTTGGAAAAAATATAAATGGAGCTACAAACTGGATTCGAATTGGCAGCGCCTCTGTTCAACCTTCAGAGTACATTAAGATCATCTTTATCTTTTTCTTAGCCTGTTACTATGAAAAACCTGATGTTCTTCAAGTATCTAGCTTTAAAATTAAAAAAAGAGATGTTAAAATACCTAGCTTTACAATTAAAGAAAGAAAAATTAAAATACCAGACTTTACCATTAAGGAAATGTTGGTTAAAATACCTAATAATATTAACTTATTTGCACTAAAAAAATCTGCATATGT
>CAZVEI010000057.1:6990-9454 GCA_964626295.1 uncultured Alkalibaculum sp. | reverse complement strand
TTAATCCTGATGACATTGCTAGTTTTTCTATTTTAAAAGATGCTTCTGCAACTGCTTTGTATGGGGCAAGAGGAGCTAATGGAGTGGTTTTAGTAACTACTAAAGAGGGGGAAAAAGGTGCTGTTAAAGTACAGTTTCGTTATGAGACTTCTCTCTCAGCTCCTACAACAAAGGTAGATGTTGCAGATCCTGTCTCATTTATGGAGTATTCTAATATTGCAAGTATGACTCGTCACGGTGAGTTAACTTATCCACAAAGTAAAATACAATCTACTAGAGATCCCAATAGGAATCCATACGTTTATCCAGCAGTAGATTGGAAAGATATGTTGACAAAAAATCATTCGTTGAATCACAGAGTAAATATGAATCTTACTGGTGGTGGAAATGCTGCTACTTATTACTTAGCTGGATCTTTTTCACAAGACAATGGTATATTGAAAGTTGATAATAAGAATCCTTTCAACACAAATATTAGTTTAAAGAAATATTCTGTTCGCTCAAATGTAAATCTCAATTTAACAAGATCTTTGGAAGCTAAAGTAAGAGTTAGTGCCACTTTCGAAGATTATACTGGTCCTATGGGAGAATCTGGAAGTGGTGGAGCCAACACCTATGGCAAAACCCTATTGGCTAATCCTGTACTTTTTCCTCCTTCCTATGAACCAGACCAAGCAACTCAATATGTAAAGCGTATTTTGTTTGGTAATTATGCTGGTAATGATTTTGGAATTGGCTCTCCTGAATATATTAATCCTTATGCTGATGTTATGAGAGGATATGAAGATGTAAGAAATAGTACTCTTTTAGCACAATTGGAATTACATCAAAACCTGAATATGGTTACAGAAGGATTGAAAGCACGCTTTATTGGTAGTATGACGCGTTACTCGGGTTTTAATATTAGACGTAGCTATAAACCTTTTTATTATCAATATATAAAAGGAACACACAATCCTAATAATATTGCTTTTCCTTATGAGTTAGCTGTTTTGAATCCTGAGGGCGGCTCAGATTATATTGATTATACCTCAGGGGATAAATTTGTAAGATCTACCTCTTATGCGGAGGGAGCTGTTTTGTATAATCGTAAGTTTGACAAGAAGCATGATATAGGAGGACTTTTGGTAGGTTCATTTAGAGAGAGCATGGATGGAAGTCCAGTTAATCTAGACTCTTCACTCCCTACAAGAAATATATCCTTCGCTGGTCGTTTTACGTATGGATTTGATCAGAAATACTTCACAGAATTCAACTTCGGGTTAAATGGATCTGAGCGTTTTGACCCATCTCACCGTTGGGGCTTTTTCCCATCAGTTGGAGCAGGATGGCAAATTTCTGAAGAAGGATTTTGGAGAGGAATGAGAAGGGCTATACCTAAATTAAAATTAAGAGCTACTTATGGTTTAGTGGGTAATGATGTGATTGTATCAGATGATGATCGCTTCTTTTTTACCTCAAGCGTAAATTTAAATGGACCCAATGCAGGCTATTTTGGGAATGATCCTAACCAAACATTTAGTCGTCCCACAGTAAATGTTTCGCGATATGCTAACCCAAATATAACATGGGAAATATCATACAAAACGAACTTAGCTGTTGAGTTAGGCTTGTTGGACAATGACTTGACATTTATTGCAGAGTTTTATCATGAGAACCGTACCAATATAGTACAACTACGCCCTGACATTCCTTCTACAACTGGCCTTACTGCTGGTGTTAGAACCAATTATGGAGAGGCTGTTGGAAAAGGGGTTGACTTAACTATGGATTATAGCAAAGCTTTTTCTAATTCAATGTGGTACATTCTAAGGGGAAACTTTACTTATGGGACATCAAAAATAACTAAATATGATGAGTTGGATTATTCAGGAATTGCTCCTTGGAGATCTGTTGTAGGGCAGAAAGTTGGACAAAGTAGAGGATATGTAGCAGAGCGTCTATTTATTGATGATAATGAAGTAAATAACTCTCCTATCCAACAAGTGGGAGGTTCAAGTGGTAATTACCAAGCTGGTGACATAAAATACCGTGATATAAATGGTGATGGAGTCATTAATGAGTTTGATATTGTTTCAATGGGATATCCTACCAACCCTGAAATTCAATATGGTTTAGGAGGCTCTTTCGGATATAAATCATTTGATATTTCTCTTTTCTTCCAAGGTCAAGCTCGCTATTCATTTTTCTTAAATGCTAGAGCAATGGCACCATTTGTTGAAGTGTTTACTGGTGAATTGAAGAATGGTCAATGGACCAATAATGGGAGCAAAACTGGAGCAAAAGGTAATAGGGCAATGTTGAATTTTATTGCCAAAAGTGTGTGGACAGAAACCAATAGAGATCTTTATGCCAAATGGCCTCGTTTGTCTCCAGATTCTGGATCTGCTGCTTTTGGAAACAATAACAACTTTGTAAATAGTAGTTATTGGTTGCGTACAGCAAACTTTCTACGTTTGAAGTC
>CAZVEI010000057.1:0-6980 GCA_964626295.1 uncultured Alkalibaculum sp. | reverse complement strand
GAAATCTTTAGAGTTAGGATATACAGTTCCAAAAATAAAAGGTGTTACTCCTAGGGTGTATGCTAGTGGAACTAATCTATTCACTCTTTCCGACTTTAAATTATGGGATCCTGAGATGGGAGGAAACGGTTTGGCTTATCCATTGCAACGGGTTTTTAATCTAGGGGTTCAACTTAATTTTTAACAGTAAAAATAAATACAATGAGAAAAATATACTACTTTTTGACTTTCATCTTCTTATTCACTCTGCTGGGTTGTAATGAGTTTCTGGATATTTTGCCAGATGACAAGCCTGAATTGAAAGATGCTTTTAAAGATCAATATAATGCAGAGAAATATCTCTTTACTTGTTATAGGTTTATGCCTACATATGTAAGTCCCCACAATACATTAGGACTTAGTGGTGGTGGAGATATCATTTATTCAGAAAGAAATACTGGAGCAGGATTATCTTCAGGTCCACCTGCACCCATGATGGCGTTTCTTAAAGGTAATAATACCGCTAACCCTTATTCTAACTTTTGGGATGGTCAAAATGGTGCAAATCGAAATATTTGGCAAGGTATTAGGCACTGCAATGTTTTCTTAGAGAATATTCGAGTTGAGGATGGAGGTCCAAGAGATTTAGATGAAATGCTAAGAGAGCAATGGATTGCTGAAGTGAAAGCCATAAAAGCTTATTTGCATTTTTATCTCTTTAGACTTTACGGACCCATTCCAATAGTGGATAATGTAATTCCCATTTCTGGAAAAGGCGATGAAATTAATCTTTATAGAGAACCAGTTGATAAAGTGGTGGACTATATTACAAATACACTAGATGAAGCTGTAGAAGGTCTTCTTGATCTTAACGGATTGGACGTAGTTAGTGAATTCGGAAGGTTTACTAAAACCATTGCTTTGAGTATAAAGGCACAAACCTTGGTCTTAGCTGCTAGTCCAATTTTCAACAACAATAACTACTATAGCGGATTTAAAGACAATAGAGGCACTGAACTTTTCCCTAAGGGAGATAGCAAGAAGCGTTGGGAAAGAGCTTTGGAAGCAACTGACATAGCTTGTCGTTCTGCAGAAGCTGATGGTGCCATTATATTAATAACAACTGATGGTGGAAACAATGCAATTAGGGGTGTTAACAGTACAAATATTAATGATACTACCAAAGCAATGGTAAGTTTGAGGCAAGCAGTTACTGAGCCATGGAATCCTGAAATAATATGGGCAACCAATGAAAGCACAACAACACTACAGGAATGGAGTTCCATGCTAAGTAATGATGAGTGGTTTAATTTTGGAGCAGTAGTTCCAACGTATTTAGGTCAGCGTCATTCGCCTACTTTAAATGTTGTTGAAAAGTTTTACTCTTCCAATGGAATTCCTATTGATGAGGATGCTGAATGGGAAGATAAAGGTTGGTATAATGATCGCTATAAAATACAGGCTCCTGATGCAGAGCACCAAAAGTATTTTATTAAAAAAGGACAAGAGACTGCAATTCTTCACTTCAATCGTTCATTACGTTTTTATGCATCTGTAGGTTTTGATGGAGGTATTTGGGAAGGAAGAGAAAAAACCTTGGCTGAAGCATCATTTCCTAATATGATGAAAAACTTTGGCAGTGGATTTAAGCTTGTAGAAAGTTATACTGGTTACCCTTACTCAGGCTACTTAACCAAAAAGTTAAGCCATTTAAGAACAACTTATACTGAGACTAGAATCACCTTAATAAAACAAAACTACTCTTTCCCAATAATTCGATTGGCAGATATGTATTTATTATTGGCAGAAGCTTTGAATGAGGTTGGAGGACCAGAAGAAATGGACTCAAAAGGAAATAATGCTTATTTTTATTTAGATCAAATCAGAGCAAGGTCTGGAATGGAAGGCGTAGTAGATAGTTGGAGCAAATATGCTATATCTAATTACAAAAACAAGCCTGGTGACATCAATGGTTTGAGGGAAATTATTCGTCAAGAACGTCTGAATGAACTTGCATTCGAAGGACATTTCTATTATGATGTGCGAAGATGGTTGTTGGCAGAAGAGATGTTTAATAAACCAATATTGGGATGGAATAAAGATGGCGAAAACAAGAAGGATTTTTATAATATAAGAGTTCTATTACAGCCACGGTTTTCAACAAAAGACTATCTTATGCCCATTAAGACAAGTACATTATTGCAAAACAAGAATCTAGTACAAAACCCTGGATGGTAATTGTTGTGAAAATATTAATTAGTTTAAACATGATGAAAATGAAAAGATATATAATTCCTTTTTTAGTTGCACTGGTAACTTCCTTTTTAATGGTTGCTTGTGGGGATTCTTATATGGGAATAGAACAAGTGAAAACAGATTCTACTAAGCCCGGTAAAATTACTGTTAATGAGGTGATTTCTGAATCAGGTACATTAGAGATACATTTTTCTCTACCCAAAGGAAATCCAAATATTGCTCAAGTTGTGGCGACATACATTAATAAAGGAGGAAATGAAATGGAGTTTAGTGTTTCAAGATACAGCTCCTTCATTTTGGTTGAAGGTTTTACAGGCACCAATGAGGTAACTGTGGAATTAAAATGTGTTGATAGCAGTGGTAATGAATCAGAAATTACCTATGTTAAAGCTGCACCATTAAAATCTCCTGTTGAAATTGCTATGGAGACTATGGAAGTAGTACCTGCATTTGGCGGACTCAAGGTGGAATGGCAAAATTCAACTGCAAAGCCATTTGCAATTCATGTTCTTACCGAAGATTTATTACAACAAGGGGTTGTCTCCTTTGTAGAAGATCCAACAAAAACAATTTACACCAGTGACTCAATTAACACTTATTCTTATGTTCGTCAATACCCTTCAGTAGAACAAAAGTTTGGTTTTGTACTATCTGATAAATGGGGAAATAGAACAGATACCTTGGTTAGCTTTTTGATTCCTTATAAAGAAGAAGAGATTGACTTTAATTTAGTGGAATGGGTCAATCACTTTAATCCTACTTACTTTAATGGAAGACGAGATTATGCTATATGGGGTGAGAGTTCGACAACTGGGCTTCAAAATGATGCAAATCCACATGCTGCAGGCTTTTCGCCTAAAACGATGTTCGATGGTGTGAGAACGGGGTCTCAATGTTTAGTTTATAAATTTGTAAAAAACCTCTCAGATAAAGATCCTGCAAATCATATAATTGTACAAGATGCTTACATGACTTTTGATTTAAAGATGAGTGTACGACTAAGTAGAGTCCAAATATATCCTCGAAACACTATTGGTTACACCTATAATAGAAGTAGTCCAAGGCACTTTAAAATATGGGGTACTAATGATGACAACAAAGACAGATGGTCGAGATTTCCCGGAGATTGGACTTTGATTGGTGAATATATAGGGAAAGATCCTGCGGATATTAATAATTTAACAGCCGAAGAGATTGAGTGGTTCAATCTAAATCAAGAATTTGCGATAAGTGAAGATAATCTAAATCCAGATGCAAGTCCAACGGAGGCTTTTCGTTATATGCGACTTCAGTTAATAGAGTCTTATAACAAAAATGAGTCTTTTTATACTATTAATGAATTTCAAATGTTTGGAGATATTCAGAAGTATTATTAAATCAGTAACGTTATTAAATGAAAGATAAAACTATGAGTAAATATATATATAAAATAGCAATATTTTTGGCTTTATTTTATGTGAGTTGTGATAATGCTAATGATTTATTGGATCAATATATTAAAGACGG
Organism: uncultured Alkalibaculum sp.; assembly: GCA_964626295.1. Lineage (GTDB taxonomy): Bacteria > Bacillota > Clostridia > Eubacteriales > Alkalibacteraceae > Alkalibaculum. The sequence continues at coordinate 3,239 of CAZVEI010000057.1, read as the reverse complement.
CCCAATTGTTTATGCTGCAAAAATAAATGAATTAAATACGCAGTCAGGATACTACCGTTTCAGAGTAAACCTTTTTCCTGCCGAAGATGTAAATCGATCCTATTGTATTTTGAGTTGGAATATAACTGAGGGAATTAAAGATTCTGTAAAGATTGAATATACACTTGCTAATTTTGACAAAGTTAATGGTTGTTATTACACTTTTATTGATATTCCATCATCTACTGGTATTCAAGGAAACTTAGCAATAAATGCCCAAAATGTGGATAATTTCGGAAATAGATCTTTAATGGAAACTGGAAGTGCATATATTTATGGGGTAAATTATATTTCCTCTTTAATAAATGCTCCTTTGAGTGTTTCTCCTAGAACAGATAAAGTTGTTTTTGAAGAAAGAGTTGGTGCAGTAGGTCACTTATTGAGTTACGAGAAAAGTAATGGAAGTTTTACTGCCGAAGTTTTTGTGAGTGGAAATAGTTATCCAATAATTGATGCTAAAAAAGGTGGAGTTGTACGTAGTAAAACTAGATATCTTATCAATGAAACTGATATTGATACGCTTGAAGTAGCTGAATACTTAATAACGAAAATTCCAAACAATGAGGCAATACAAACGATGATTCAGTTTAGTGAAACAACTCCATTCTTGTTAAATAATGAGAGATTATTACTTTTGAATAAATTCGAGACTTTCTCTGATAATTTTCCACGTGCTTCATTTAACCAATACTTGACAAGTCCAGAACAGACTGCAATTGATTTGGAGCATACTGTACCCATTCTACACAGCTACCGATATGGTTTTGACAAAGTCATTAATGAAATAAAGAACACCCAAGTTAAAAATGGAACCGCAGCAGTGTGGTTACTTTACAATATGGGATTTGTAGTTAAAACACCTTCTGGTAGTTATGGAGTGGATATCGATCATCGATGGGCAGAGCAATTAGAACCCTACTTAGATTTTCTCTGTGTAACTCACAATCATGGCGACCATGCTAATGTAAAGCTGATGGATGCCATGAATAAGAAGGGTAAGCCTGTTTTGTCAAATTTCTATACAAAAGATGCAAAATATGTTTCGAAAACTCCAGCAACTTACAATATTGGAAATTTCACAATTAAAACTGATATTACTGACCATCTTGCTGATCCTACAATGCCGAATTTTGTTACGGTCTTTCGTATAGAGGGTGGTGCAGATGCAGATAACTTTTCTATGCTCCACTGTGGAGATTCAGGCTTCAATCCATTGCATTTTACTAAAGTTCAAGGTCCTGTAGATATGGTAGTCCTTAGATGGGGAGCAGCTAGAGAAAACAACATTCTGGGTACAGGTAGTGGAAAGGTAAAAACTGACTACGCTGTTCTATCTCATTTAATAGAATTGAGACATGATCCATATCCGAATGGACAAGCATCGATTACTCAAACTCTTAAACATCTTCCAAATGTGGCATGTGAAAACACGATTATGCCATTTTGGGGAGAAAAGATGACTTGGGAGAATGGGAAAATGAATTAATATATCAAGCGGGATGAAAAATTAATTGAGCACCTATAAAAATGAATACATTTTTATAGGTGCTTTTTAAAATAACTTTGATTTGAAATATTATTATCAAATAAAGGATTAACAGATTATTATTATGAAACGGATATTTATTCTCATTACTCTGACATCATTGCTGATGGTTAACATCCTGCAGGCACAAAAAACCTTCAACCCAATGGAGCAAGCTAAGCATGTGGTTTGGGGACATGGGTATGATGTTAACAGTTTCTCGCGTTTTCCTTTAGATGCAAAAAAGACAATTCCTGCTGCTGTCTGGAATCAATCATTACGTTCTAGCGGGCTACACGTTAGGTTTAAAACCAATGCAACTAGTATTACGGTCAATTATAGTCTTAGTTCTATAAGCGAAGGTAATAAATGGTTTAGTCCTGTAGGAGCTAATGGGCTAGACATGTATGCACGTAAACCTAATGGAGATTGGACTTGGTGTCATCCAAAACCATTAACTGTAGGTGAAGTTTTTACTTATGAAAAACTCGATCCTGATGATAAGAATTATAATAACGAAGGATATGAATACTGGTTATATTTCCCTTTGTTTGGCATCACAACATCTCTTTCTATCACAGTAAACTCTGATGCAAAATTTGAATTTATCCCAGTCACAAAAGAGATAAAACCAATTGTTGTTTATGGAACTTCTGTTGTGCATGGAGCGGTTACTTCACGTCCTGGTAATTCTTGGACAAGCATTGTTGGTAGGAATTTTCAAGACCATCCTATTGTGAATCTTGGATTTAGTGGAGTAGGGAAAGTAGAGCCAGAAGTAGTAGATGTTATTAATGAAATAGATGCGGAAATATATATCATTGATTGCCTTCCAAATTACTCCAACACTTCAATGCCTCCACTGATTGATGGAAGATATAAAAGTGCAATTAATAAACTGTTAATACAACATCCTGATGCAGATATTCTGCTAACCGAGCATTTTGGATATTCGGATATGGATATGAATAAGGCGAGAAGAGATTTAGTTGTAGTTGATAATATTGAATTGAGAAAAGTTTATGATTACTTTATCGAAAAAGGGCACAAGAATATTTATTATCTCTCTCGTGAAGAATTAAACCTAGACATGTCCGCTGATATAGGTGATTATGTCCACCCAAACGACAAGGGGATGTATCGTTTTGCTGAAGTTTATACTGCAAAAATAAACGAAATGCTAAATAGAAATACTTCAAAGTAATTGAAAGTTGAGATGTCAATATTTCAAATATATTAAAGTCGAAATTAACAATAAAGTAAGCATACTTTATATTTAAGGATCTCACGAGAGCTAATGCTCAGTAATTATTTACATATTAGATGGGGTAACACATAGTTCTAAGCTCTTATTTAATATCATTATAGCTGAATTCTTAGATTTAAATAATTAGAAAATAATTAATAGGATAATTTTTAAAAGATGTCATGAAAAAAAATAATTTATTTATTCTACTGGCAATAATGACTATTGCAGTTTCTTGTCAGCAAGGTTCTTACAAAAGGAACAATCATAAAAACAGCTCCAATGAAGCAGTTAAAACGATGTCTCAGTTTAGAAATACATCTCCACTCTTGTTAGACGATGAAAGATTGCTTTTATTGAATAAATTCGAGACTTATTCCGATGCTTTGGATAATACCATATTCAGAGAATATTTTACAAGTCCAGAAG
>CAZVEI010000056.1:3115-9478 GCA_964626295.1 uncultured Alkalibaculum sp. | reverse complement strand
TAGTAGGTGGTGGAAACACTGCTATGGATGCTTGTAGAACAGCTATTAGACTTGGGGCAAAAGAAGTTTACGTACTATATAGAAGAACAAAAGAAGAAATGCCTGCTGAAGAAATTGAAATCATAGAAGGTGAAGAAGAAGGCGTAACATTTAAGTTCCTCGTAAGCCCGATAGAAATCATTTCAGAAAATGGCAAAGCAAAACAAGTTCGACTTCAAAAGATGGAACTTGGAGAGCCAGATGCAAGTGGCAGAAGAAGACCTGTTCCGATAGAAGGAGCGGAAGAAGTATTGGATGTAGATTTAGTTATTGCAGCTATAGGCCAAGGTGCTAATTTAGGCGGTTTAGAAGCAATAGAAACTACTTCTAGAGGAACCATTGCTGCAGATGAAAACTCTTTCCAAACAAGCATTCCAGGAGTGTTTGCAGGTGGAGATGTAACAAATAAAGGTGCAGGTATTGCAATTCAAGCTATTGGAGATGCAAAAAAAGCAGCTATTGTTATAGACAGATACTTAGCAGGTGAAATGGTACCTTATGTAAAACCATACTATGTAACTAGAGACGATGAAATAACAGGAGAGGATTTTGCAGATCGTCCAAAAATGCCAAGATCAAAAATCAAACACGTAAGTGGCGAAGATCGAAAAGGCAATTTTGAAGAAGTTAACTTCGGTTATACAGAAGAAGAAGCTATGGCAGATGCTAAGAGATGTTTAGAATGTGGATGCCACGATGTATTTGAATGTAAATTGTTCCAATATGCAAATGAGTATGACGTAGAGCCAGCTCGAATTGTAGGCGAAGTACATCACAGAGAAGATGATGATAATCATCCATTCATCGTTCGAAACAGCGATAAATGTATCTTGTGTGGATTATGTGTAAGAGTATGTTCAGAAGTTATGGACAATGAAGCACTTGGCTTAATCGATAGAGGTTTTGATACAGTTGTAAAACCAGCTTTCGGTCTACCATTAAAAGATACAAACTGTATTTCCTGTGGTCAATGCGTAAGCGTATGCCCAACAGGAGCATTACAAGAAAGACTTCAACTTGAAAAATCTGTTCCACTTGAAACAGAGACAACTTCAACAATATGTGCGCATTGTAGCGTAGGTTGTAATATCAACCTTGAAACAAAAGGCGACATGATTTATAGAGCAATTCCAAACAAGGAAAGCAAAGTAGACAATGGCTTATTATGTGCTAAAGGTCGATTTGGTTCTGATACAGCTAAAAAGGATAAGAGAATTCTTAATCCACTGGTTCGAAAAGATGGTGTATTAGTAGAAGTAGAATGGGAAGAAGCAATTCGCTTTGCCGCTAAGAAAATGCAAAGTTTGTCTATGATGTACGGTCCAGAATCTGTAGCAGTATCTGTATCTGATCGAAACACGAATGAAGAAATTTATATGGTTAAGAAAATAGCTGAAGAAGGATTAGGTACAAAGAATATTACTTCCTTCAATAGAGTATATGGTGGCATCAAAGACGTATTAGGATATGATGCTTCAACAAATACATTTGATGAGCTTTATTCTACAGAGACTATCGTATTATTAGGATCTGATATTATGGAAGACCATCCAATACTAGGTGTTAAGATTAAAGACGCAGTAGCAAAAGGTGTTCAACTATTAGTAGTAAATCCTTTTGAATCTCATGCTGACGAATGGGCAAAGAATAAGATTTGTGTAGAAGACAATGTAGACTTCTTAAAAGGAGTTGCTAAAGAGCTTATAGAAAGAGGCAGTGCACCTACGAATACAAGTGGTCTTGACCAATTAAAAGCGAGCTTGAGCAATGCAATAGTAAGCGAAGAAGCAAAACAATTTGTAGACATTTATACAAAAGCGAAAAAAGCGATCATCGTATTTGATCAAAATGCAATGACTGCAGATAGCGCTAAAATGGTCGCTAACATTGCAGTATTAGCAGGACATATTGGTAAAGCAAGAGCTGGTATCATTCAATTGAAACCAAAGAACAATAGCCAAGGTTTAGCTGATATTGGAGTAAATGCAGATCATGCAGATATCCAAGCAGGAATTAAAGCTGGAAGTATTAAAGGTATGATGGTCTTCGGTGAAGATATACCAAATACAGACTTAAGTAATTTAGAATTCTTAATGGTTCAAGACATGTACTTAACTGAAACGGCTAAGAAAGCAGATGTAGTACTTCCATCTGCAAGCTATGCAGAATCAAAAGGTACGTTTACAAATACAGAAAGAAGAATTCAAACATTAAAGGTTGCTATTCCATCCTTAACTGGTGAAGAAAACTGGGTTGACTTGTGTGACTTAGCAGCAGCACTTGGAATTACAATCAACTACAACAGCGTAGATGATATAACTGAAGAGTTGACAAGAAGTGTCCCAGAATACTATGGATTTACTGAATGTGTTGACGAAACAAGCTTCTGGCCAATTGGAGAAGGAGATGTCCTTTATACAAATGGATATAACTTCCCATGTGGAAAAGCACAGCTACAAGTTATTGGAGACGGAAGACTCTTTGACAAAGTAGAAAGCACAGATGCTCACGGAAAGATGTTTAAAGAAGTATTAAAAGAAAATGGAATAATCTAACAAAAAAATCGTGCCTCCTAGGCACGATTTTTTTATTAGTCGGACGGCTATGCGCTTTGCGCATTATGGTCATCCTAAAACGAAGCAAAGGATCGTTAACCTAAATAATTAAAACCTATAACGTACAAATTAGAACTTAGAACATACAGGCCACCTATAGTAGCCCAATGGTTTTTCTGTCCAAATGTCCAGCTATCTAACCGACCAACGTTAATGAGATTTCTATAAAAAATAAAAACTTCCCATGTATTTACCTGTTCTGTGTTTATATTTAGTGAATATGTGGAATAATTAAAGAAATAAAAATATCTATTTTAAAAGATTAATGTTATACTGATATCTGGAATATACACAAAAAGGAATGATATAATGGAAATAAAAAAATTTGAAGACATTAAGTGCAGCGACGAGATAAAAAGAGCAGTTGACGATATGGGCTTTGAGGAGATGACTCCTATTCAGCAATTGACTATGCCTTTGATCATGGAAGGTAGGGATGTTGTTGGACAAGCTCAAACAGGTACTGGTAAAACTGCGGCTTTTGGTATACCTCTTTTAGATATAGTAGACCCTAACAATAAAAATACACAAGCACTGATCTTATGTCCTACTAGAGAGCTTGCATTGCAAGTATCAGAAGAAATTGCAAAGCTTGCAAAATATAAACACGGTATTAAGATTGCTCCAATCTATGGAGGTCAATCCATTGACCGCCAAATCAACGCGTTAAAAAGAGGAGTACAAATTGTTATTGGTACACCTGGTAGAGTAATTGACCACATTAATAGAAGGACCCTGAAATTAAAGGAATTGAAGTTGTTCGTATTAGATGAAGCCGATGAAATGCTTAATATGGGTTTTAGAGAAGACATAGAGACGATTTTAGGAAGTGTAGATCACGAAAGACAAACGCTTCTTTTCTCTGCTACTATGCCAAAGGCAATACTAGAAATTATTAACAAGTATCAAAAAGACCCTGAAATTGTAAAAGTAATGCATAAAGAATTGACTACTCCAAATGTAGAGCAGCTTTACATTGAAGTAAAAGAGCAAGACAAGCTAGAAGTGCTTACAAGATTAATAGATGTATACAATCCTAAATTATCCATCATCTTCTGTAATACAAAGAGAAAAGTAGATGATGTTACAGACCTTATTCAATCAAGAGGTTATAGCGCTGATAAAATTCATGGTGATATGAAGCAGCAGGTAAGAAGTAATGTAATCAGTAAGTTCAAAAGAGGGGATGTCGAGATTTTAGTAGCTACAGACGTAGCAGCTAGAGGATTGGATATTGACGATGTGGAAATCGTATTTAATTACGATGTGCCAAGTCATGAGGAATATTACGTTCATAGAATCGGTAGAACAGGTAGAGCTGGTAAAAGTGGAACAGCCTTTACTTTTGTAACTTCAAGAGATTATTATCTATTAAAAAGTGTAATGAACTATACTAAGAAAAAAATCAACCGACATCCTATACCAAGTATAAGCGATATTGAAAACGTGAAGACGCAAATATTTATAAATAAATTGAAGAAGACCATTGCAGAAGAGGGCTTGTCTAAATACATCAATATTTTAGACAAAATGATGGAGACAGAAGATTTCCAATCTATTGAGGTCGCAGCAGCGATGCTTAAGATGGAATTAGAATTGCCAGAAAAAGATGTAATTGAGCAAACTCAATTCAATAAAGGCAATCGAAGAGAGCAAAGTTCTCAAAAGGGTGGAAGAAGAAGAAAAGGCGATGAGCATATGGCAAGAATGTTCATCAATATCGGAAGAAATAAGCAACTTCAGCCAGGAGATGTAGTAAAATCTATCGCCTCCGAGACAAGTATGAGCGGCAGTAATATAGGTCATATTGATATCTTTGAGAACTATACATTTGTAGATATTCCTGAAGAATACGCCGACGAAGTACTAGAAATCATGAGAAAAGGAACTATAAAGGGCAATAAAGTAGTAGTAGAAAGAGCCCAAGGCAAAAAACCAACAAGAAGAGTTCGTAAAAAATAAAATTCGCATTAAAAAGCAGAAGCACACTATGTATGCTCCTGCTTTTTTTATTTAGTATTTCATAAGGTCGTGGTGACCAAGGTTTTTGCTTACCACATTGACAGGCCACCTTAAAAAGCTACAGTCTTTCTTTTAAAGTTCCACTACGGTAAGCACTGATTAACATTTCCAAATAATATATTCGTTTGCTTAAGCTCATACCTACATCTGTATCTGCAACCTTTTTTCGATCTAATACTTTTTCAATGACTCTAGTGGTGGAGCGGATGTCCTTGCCATTGTTGACAGCTTTTTCGACAGATTCAAACGGTTCGTGACTTGCAAGCTGTAGTCCATAAGAATTATAAATCAGCGTGTACCCTGCTATACCTGTTGTCTTTTGATAAGCACGAGCAAAACCTCCATCTATAACTAAAAGCTTTCCATTGGCTTTTATGGGGCTTTCTCCATCCTTAGACTTTACAGGCACGTGTCCATTGATGATATGCCCTTGATCAGGATCTAAACCAAATTCTATTAAGACTTTCTTTGCAATCTTTTCATCAGAGATTAAATCATAATAAGGGGTATAAATTTCTTTATGAGTGCTTTTATCTATGATAAAATATCGTTCAAAAGTAGCCATTTTATCCTTGCCAAAGAGAGGGGAATCTCTATGACACCAGAGGTACCAAAAGATTTCTGCACCTATATTATTTTGACCATCTCCAAAATAAGCTTCTCTTACGTACTGATCTAATTTATCTAAGAGCTCTTGACTTTTATAATTCTTATCTTTGATTTTTACATCTTTGAAACTTCCGTCCTCATTCATGGGCAGACATGCGTGAAAGAGTAAATTTCCATTGTAGTTTAAGTAAATGCTTCCTTTAGACAATAGAAAACGCACGTGTTTTTGTAGTCGTTCCGATAGCGTGAAGGAAGAACGAAGCTTTTGTATTACCCTCTCTTCGTCTAAGGTAAGTTTATATGCTTCTTTTGGATCTATGGTGGAAAAATTACGATCATTTAACTTGTAATCTACGCCATTTATTTTAATAGTGCTATTCTCAAAATCGACCTTGTCTATAAGGAGTCGATCGTCCATTTCAAATTCTGGATGTGAGAGGACTAATTGATGCTCTAGTTTAAATTGAATAATAGAAATTGCTTTGTGCATTTTTGACAATAATAGCATATCAGAATCTGTAAAAACTTCCGTGCTGTTTACTTTAGGAATAAAATTTTTACATGGATCATCAGAATACTTCTCTAATGCAAAAGTTGCAAGGGGCAATAAGTTAATTCCATACCCATCTTCTAAGATATCCATATTTGAATATCTCAGACATACACGCACTACATTGGCAATACAGGATAAATCACCTGCGGCAGCCCCCATCCAGAGAATATCATGATTTCCCCATTGAATGTCTAGAGAGTGATGTTCCATTAAAGTATCCATAATAACATGAGAACCAGAACCTCTGTCGTAGATATCCCCGATAATATGTAAATGATCAATAGTCAGTCTTTGTATAACAGAAGAAATTTCTATAATAAATTTATCTGCTTGATCTAAGGCCACAATAGCGTTGATGATTTCATTGTAGTAGTCTTTTTTGTTTAAACGGTTTTCATTTTCATGTAATAGTTCCTCCATAATATATGCGAAAGAGGGGGGTAAGGCTTTTCTCACTTTTGAACGAGTATATTTAGAGGATGCATCCCTACAAACTTGTACCAGTCTGTAAATGGTAATTTTGTA
>CAZVEI010000056.1:0-3105 GCA_964626295.1 uncultured Alkalibaculum sp. | reverse complement strand
TTGTACCAATCCTCAAGGTTTTTCTCCTGAGATTTTACTTGCTGTAATTTTTCCTCAGGATAATAAATTAGTGTAGCAAGTTCTTGAATATCTGTTTGAGATAAAGTCTTTCCAAGTACATCTGTGATTTTTCTTTTGACGACGCCTGAAGCATTTCGCATGACGTGATTAAAGGCTTCGTGCTCACCATGGATGTCTGTAAGGAAGTGCTCTGTCCCTTTTGGTAAGTTCATAATAGCCTTTAAATTAATAACTTCAGAAGCAGCTACGCCAATACAGGGAAACTTTTGGGATAAGAGTTCTAAGTAATTTTTATTATCTTGAATTTGTTTACTAGTAAACCTGTTCATACAAAGCCTCCATAACTAAGTTAGTAATATTATAGAATAGTATATATATTTGAATCTATTCGATTTTATAAGTATTATATCACACTGTAGAAGAATTAAAATACTAATTAAAAGTTTAAATGAACTTATGTGATATACTAATTAGATTGGTTGAAAGCGGAATTCTTTATGTTGATGAGTTGGAATGTTGAAAAATTTAAGGTGAATGAAGAATTTAAGCCATTCTTTAGAGCGGCCCTCAAGAATAACTTTTCTCACACAATAAAATGGGAACACACGACATCAAAATAGGGTTTGGCTTTCAGCTAAAATGCCTGTTTCACCGAAATCTAAATAAAAAATTGTTTACAATCTTGTCTATAATAGTGTATAATAAAAACAATGATTTCGTAGCTCAGCTGGGAGAGCGCCACCCTGACACGGTGGAGGTCGCTGGTTCAAGTCCAGTCGGAATCACCATTTTTTGAATATATTTTATAAATATAGCCTTCTAGTGTGTGCAAAGTGCCTACTAGGAGGCTTTTTTATATAAGATGGTAAGCAAAAACAAAAGGCCACCCAAGGTAGCATAATTGGCGATGTAGAAGAGTTCACCTCTATTACTTAATAGGATTATAGATTTGTACTACAATAAGCATTAACTCGCCTTTGGGCGAGGGTTGGTTTTGCTTACTACCTTGAAGCTTACCACTTCATAAACGTAGACGAAATTGCTATATATCATAAAGGGTAGACAAATGTATACATATCAAAGCAACATGAAGAAATAGATAAACATATGTCAAATGTTTGTTGATTTTCAATTATGTATAGTATAAAATTATAGTATATACGAATGAGGAAGGATATGAAGTGCACATGAACGAAGAGGTTTTAAAAAAGCATCCTGAGCTGAAAAAAGTAATAGACACGGTACTTGCTGTAGATGTAGGCAACTCATATGTGAAGACAAATGTAGGGCTTTCTATACCAAGCAGGGTTTCAGAAGTAAGTAGACATGGAAGCATAACTGCGAAGACAAGTAATGTCATTTGGAACGGCAAATTATACACAGTAGGTAGTAAAAATGGTAAGGCAAATATTGAACCTACAAAATATTCATCAGATCATTATAAATTATGTTTACTTACTGCCGTTGCTCTTAGCTTTAAGGGAAAAAAAGATATAAGTGTAAGACTAGCCTTAGGACTTCCTGCTGAATTCTACGATATCCATTTTCAACCTTTAAAAGACGAAATATCTAAAATGGAAAAACAACAAATTATAATAAACAAGGTAGAATATAATATTGAAATCTTAGATGTACAAGTGTTCAAACAAGGTGGTACTTTAAGCTCTGCTAGAGCAAAAAATTATAAATTTCCTATGTTGATGGTTGATTTTGGATCTGTAACATTAGATGTGTCATTTTGGAGATTTGTAAAAGATGAATTTGATAATAAGATATTAAATATGACGGCAGCAAAGAGCTACGCTCAATATGGTTTTCAGCCAGTTATGGAAGATCTGCTAACAAGATTTAATTCTGCAGAAGGATCAGATGGCAACTACGATATAACAGATGCCATCGAATTCTTGGAAGAAAATTATCTTCCATTCAGTACAGAAGAAGAATTGAAACTTATAAAGGATGAAATTCTCATTCCATATGTTTCTGACTTTGTAAGTTCAATAAAAAGTATTTTTCAACTTTCTGCTTGTGAGAGCATATTGCTAATGGGTGCTCCAGCTCATGTACTTCTTCCATATGTACAAGTAGAGATGAATGTTAAACTAGAAGCTACACCAATTGTTATAGAAAACATAAAAGCACAACATGCAAATACAGTAATCTTCGCAGAAAGGTACAAGGAATTATTAACACTTGATTATTTAGAACAAGTTAAAGGAGCTGAATAAAAATGGCAAACGTTCGAAAAACAATTACAGCAAGCCTGGGCTCACTAAATGACAAAGACTTATTTGATTTCTTGGATGAAATGGAAGATAAAGGTGTTACAGTATCAAAACTAGTAAAAGACGCTTTGAGATATTATCAAGCGAATTATATATCTAATAGAAGAAAACAAAAGAATGATATAGATTATAAGCGCATTGAATCTATTGTGGAAAGAACTGTGAAAAAGGCCTTAGAAGAAGTCAAAATGGTAAATATGCCATCTGTAAATAATTCAGGAGAAATGATGATTACAGAAGCTGTAAATTCACAGCTAAGGAATTTAAAACAGGAGACTGAATTGCGTGAGGAAAAACGGGTAGAAGAGATAAAAGAATCTCCTATACTTGAAGAAGAACAAAAAATCGTAGAAATAAAAGTGATAGACTCAACAGAGGAACCTTCTCTTACAGCAATAAAAGCCACCGAAGAGATAGAGGTTGTAGAAGAAGTGCTACAAATGGAACAAAAAGCTGAAAAAACAGAACCTCAACTAAATGAAGAAGATTGTATAAATGAAGAAGAGCCGATAGAGATAATAACTGCTGAGGAAGAAACGCAGGAAGAAATAGAACAAGAACAAGAACAGAATGAAGAAATACAAGAAGAAATACAAGAAGAAATACAAGAAGAAATACAGCAAGAGCCAAAAGAGGAGTTAAAAGAAGAACCAAAACAGAAACAGGAAATCGATAGCTCAGATTTAGAAGCTTTAGTAAGTGGCATGATTACGATAAGGTAAGGAGTATTCCTTGCCTTTTTTATACGGCTGATTCGTTGGACGGGAAAATATGAGCCTTATAGTAATTTGAAAATAGC
>CAZVEI010000055.1:3382-9482 GCA_964626295.1 uncultured Alkalibaculum sp. | reverse complement strand
GACCACCTGACCACCTGACCACCTGACCACCCGACCACCTGACCACCTGACCACCCGACCACCCGACCACCTGACCACCTGACCACCTGACCACCTTAATAAAAACGTTCTCATTCAATCCATTTATCATATAAAATCAATTAGACTACTGATTACACGAAAATTTATGGTATAATAAAAATGCTTTTATACATACGGAGGTGTTCAATGAAAATATTCGGGAAATTATTGTTATTGTGGATTTTTAGTGCATTGATGATCTTTCTTTCCTATTTTAGCAGTTCAATAATAGAGCAATTCGTTCTATTGGAGTCTATATATACAACTCAAATAGGCGCATATGTGTACTATTTAATAGGGATCGAAGTATTGGTGTTATCCTTATTTCTAATCACTAAAAAACAACGGTACAGCTATATACGCACAATACTAGGCGTTGTGGCGGGTAATGGAGCAGCTATTTCTTTTTTAATCTTTTACCTTGGTTCCTCTATAGCATCCTATATACCCTACGGAATAAATGCTGCAATTGATTTAGTACTGATCTTACTCTTAATTACAGTAATGAATAAGATATCATCAAAAAGACAAAAAGAAGAAGATATTGAGGACATCAATGAATTCATGGGTTTGAAAAAGGATTTAGAATCATTACAAAATCAAATTTACGATAAAAAAGAGGAATTATCTTTTCTTGAAACCATGATTAAAGATAAGGAATTAGACCTATCAAGAAAAAAGCAAGAACTGACAGAAGCACTTAAAGAAAGCACCTTAACTTCTCATTTTAATAACAGCCAAGATGACAACATCATTTTAGACCCACAAACAAGGGATTTTTTTAGCCCTGTAATTCAATATTTAGAACAGATCTCTAAAGAAATCTTAAAACAGACAAAAACTTTAGAGGAAAAAGAACGCTACATAGACGAACAAATAAAAACACTTCAAGAAAGACAAAGAGAATACGACGAACAACTTTATCATGTCCTATTTGATTCTCCTGAACTGGGCGAAGACGAAGTAAAATTGAAGGACAAGCATTCTGAAATCATCATTAAAAAAGGAGACCTAAATCGAATTCGAGATATGGTTGAACGAGCTTTAGAGGAGTAGGCATAAACCTGCTCCTCTTTAAGAACTATATGAGTACAACTTGTCATCAGCAAGTTTTTTTAAATACTTTCTGCTTTCTTCTAATAAACCCATTTGAAGTTTTGTCTCTATAATATCCACCACTTTTAAAGCCATATAATAATCTACCTTCACTTTTGGTAATTCGTATATATAAGAGTCTACCTTGCCAGGAAACGGGCTCCTTAACGTTTGATGAACCATGTATAAATCCAGTGGATAAGCTCCTTTTGTAAGTGTTACATGAATTTTTTCTTCTAATATCCCCTTAAAGTTCATTTCACTTATAAAGCTAGGCAAAAATATCTGATCGCCTAGATAGACTCCTACAGATTTCTCTTTGTGCATGCAATTCAAGAGAATCCTGGTAGCCTCTCTTTCATCATACAAGTGAACAAACATATCTTTAGGATTTACTTCAACTACTTTGTAAAAAGGATTTTTCCGCACTTCTCTTACAAAAGGATTGTCCTTCTTTAGAATATTAGGCAACCTGACAACTTGACAATCAGTTTCAATATATTGAGCCCTAGACCGAACTAGGGACTCTACATTTCCATAGCAGTTACCAATGACCGATTTTGGTTTTTCTGCTAAAGTCGAAGATATAAATGTAAAAGTCTTAACAGACTCAGGTATATCTTCTAAAATGCTCTTTGTGTAAATAATATTTCTTTCAACAGATGATTTAATGTCTCTTTCACACATTTCAATATCGTTAATAGGCAAACCGTAAACCACTCTCTGATGTCCTTCAAATACCTTTTGTTCCACTACTTCCCCTACTTGCGTAGAGATTAGGACGATTTCATCGTGTTCCTTATATCTTTCATATAAGTGCAACAGGTTTGCTTCATAATCTACCACAGTAACTTCTTTTGCACCTTTTTCTATGATTTGATCGCATAACTCTTCACATAAATCTCCCGTATGAAGAAGTAGTACGCTTTCGTCTTGAAAATCTCCATCATCTTCTATATTTAATGGAAAAAACTTTATAATATTTTCTATATCCGTTAACTCTATAAGTGAATAGTCTTCATTTAATAATTCTATTGAAAAAGGCATGTCCTTAATCAATTCAAATATATCTAAAAACTCTAGTCTATAAAAATGCTTCGTATAAACTACAATAGAATCAAAAGAATTCTCATTTATTTTATCTCGCAGATCATCTATATAAACCAAATCTTCATCTTGAGGGCTAATATTTAATATGATGCCATTAGGGGCAAAGTTTTTTAGTTGACGAAGTTCTTTCATCTTTAATTCTTTAACAATAATCAAAGGTGTTGGTGTATGAAGTCTTACTTCTTTCTTTCTTAGGCCTAAAGAAGCTCTCCTTTTATTTGGAGACATTACAGATACCTTTGTAGCAGAACGCTTTTCTTGCGCTTTTCTTTCAAGGGTTCTATTAATGCCAATAAATAATACGTCCACCAGTAAATTGACTGTGCAAATCTCATACAAAGATTCAATATTGATTAAGTATAGGCAAATAAAGCTAAATAGATTGTAAATAGAAACAATAGCAAGAACTTTGTTGATCTTTTTATTCTGAGCATAAAATTTAAAGAAAATCAAAATCACAGATAGCTTGGACATTAAAACCACCACAAGCCCTCCGTATAAAAACTGCAGCAAATCACCTGCATACCATATATCCACTAAAATCAGACTGAAAGAAAAGGAAATACCTAAAGACAGGATTTCCAATAAAGACATAAATATAAAATGTTTTCGCGAACTCTTCTTCATTTGCATTCCAACTTCTTCCTGTTTTTTATACATCATAACATGTCCTATGTAAAAAAAAGTCAGGAATTTGTCTAATACCTAAATATTTATGAAGTTATTTTAATATAATTTATTCATTACTAAAAAAAAGACCCGCAGAGCCAACTCCAGCCTCTGCAGAAGTCATCCCAAGCTCCTGCTCAGTCATCCTGGAGCGAAGCAAAGGATCTTGTCCCTAAAGCCAGCCCTAGCTCGTGCCCCGTCATCCTAGAGCGCAGCGAAGGATCTTAAGACCCAAAAGGAATACATAAGCCGCCTCTGCTTACCACCTTACCACCTTACTACCTTACCTACCTTAAACCCTCAATCTCATCCACAATTCTCCCCGTAGACCGCCCATCTTGGTGATCAAAAAACCGCCTCTTCATCTGCCTTACTTTTTCTACCTGATACTCTTCGTTTTTTATCACACCAACCATATCTTCTTTTGTATAGCAAATAGGGCCTGGGGCGAATTCTTCGTAGTTGTAGTACAATCCTCTATTAGCCTTGTATTCTTCTAAGTCTGGTGCGTAGAGGATAATCGGTTTTTCTAGTATGGAAAAATCAAATATTACTGCTGAGTAATCCGATACTAAAATATCACTTACAGAAAACAATTCGTATATATCTATACCGTTGACTTTAATAATGCTATCATTATTCTCGTGTCCTAAGCTGATATCTTGCAAAAAGGGATGCATCTTGTACAATAATACGTAATCTTCTTCTAGCTTTTCATAAATATAGGATAAATCCAATTGGACATACTTCTTTTCAAAAGCCCCATCCCCCCTAAAAGTGGGAGCATATAACAGAACCTTTTTTCCTTTTATCTGAGGATATCTTTTATACATTTTATGGCGATACTTTTCCATTACATCTTTATCGTATAGTAAATCTGTCCTTGCTACTCCAAGCTTTAAGATTTTATCTTTTTCCATATTGAAAGCCGTTGAGAAGGTCTTTTGAAATTCTTCCCCAGCAACGTATACGTAATCGTAATTTCTAATTTCAAATCTTCTGCTAATATCACAGCCAAATTTCTTTACTGCTCCACAAGCATGCCAGATTTGAATAATCTTTGTTTCCCTCTTCTTTTTTATATTGCATACAGGAAAATTGTTCCCATCTAATAAAACCACTGAAGATGTGTTTATATGGTAGGTTTGTTTGACAAAACTTAACAAGTATATGAATTTTCCATAGAGGGTATTATCAAACTTTCGAATGAGATGAACGATTTTATAGCCTTGATTCCTCTTTTTCAATTCATCGCTTATTCGTTTAAAATTGCCTGTAAGATGTGTCTCAAAATAAGAAATAAAGACGATCTTTTTTTTATTTACTGGAATGAAATAAGTGAGTAAGTCAGCTAGTTTTACTACCAATAAAGCTATTATCTTCTCCATGTTTTAACCTCATTTATCTTGTCTAAAGGCAATATCCAATACCCTTTTACTAGCTTTCCCATCATTCCATTGGCAGTACTTCTGATAGAATGTATTCATACGATCACTGTACTCTTCTTGAACCTGCTCAATGTGGACAATCTTTTGCAACAATTCTTCTTCCTTCTCCAGTATCGGACCAGGTAGTTCTTTGTAAATATCAAGGTAAAATCCCCTTAAATCATCTCTATACTCTTCTAAATCGTACATATAAAACAAGACCGGTCGCTTTAAGACACCATAATCGAAAAACACACTAGAATAATCTGTCACCAAAATATCGCTCATAAGGTATAAATCATTGATATCCTGACAGTGGCTTGCATCGTATACAAAATTTGGTGGTAGCTCTTTATTCGTCGTATTGTATATAAGATAATGAGGTTTATAAACCACCACATAATCCTTGCCAAGAGCTTCATACCACTTATTAAAATCTACTTTTAACTCAAAAACATACCCCTTTGTGTCATATGTATTATCTCTCCACGTAGGCGCATATAGAATAACTTTTTTATCTTTTGGTATCTTGTATTCTTCTTTTAATTCTCTCACATACTCTTTGCTCGCATTAACTAAGATGTCATTTCGAGGGTATCCTGTCTCAATAATAACGCCAGGTTTTAAACGAAAAGCACTTGTAAAAGTCCGAGATGAAAACCCATTAGCTGAAATCATATAATCGTATCTATTAGAGTCCTTTACGTAGCTGTTTACCATATCGTTCCAGCTCATTTCACTTCGATAAAAAGTAGCCTCATTTCCTACCTCTATATCTGCAGCTAATCTTTTAAGAGGTGTCCCGTGCCAAGTTTGTAAGTAAACTTGATTGCTTTTTTTAATATAATATCCAGGCATCTTTGCATTAAACAACCAGTACTTAGATGTAGATAAATAATAAAAGTACTGCAAGCTATTGTATTTTACGTTTATAGCGCCATCAAGAGAATTCTCTTTCAGATTTTTAAATGCCCAGACAAATGTAAAGTCCTTAAATCTCTCATCATGGATCATTTCATCGTATAAAGCCTTAGGGCTACATGAAAAACCCTGACCTTTATGGCTGCAAAATAAAACTACATCCTCTTTTACAGGTAACAAGCGAAAAAGACTATACATAATGCTTCTAGCTCCATTAATACTTTTTCTCGCTAATGCAAATAGGCTTTTATTCTTTTTGAGAACCTTAACTAAAATGTCCATCTTCTACTCCTTTATTAAAGAATAACCAGAAGAAGCACGCTCCGCATGTTTCTCCTGGTTACGGTTTTGCACTCAATTTTACAGATCGCTTAAGTCGTTTTTAATCTTTGTTGTGGAGATCCCTTCTGTTCTTGGTAAATATATTACTTGGCAGTATTCTTTTACAAAGTCAAATTTGCCAGTCCAATCGTCTCCCATTACGAGAGCATCTACATTGTATTTCTTTACATCCTCGATTTTTTGTTCCCAATTTTCCTCTGGAATAACTAAGTCTACATATCTTATGGATTCTAAGATGGTCTTTCTCGCTTCAAAAGTGTAATAAGCCTTTTTCCCTTTAATCTCATTAAACTCATCATTTGAAATGGCTACAATTAAATAATCACCTAATGCCTTTGCTCTTCTGAGTAAATTAATATGTCCTACGTGTAATAAGTCAAAAGTACCATATGTCAGTATACGCTTCATTTTTTTATCACCTTTGTCTTCTTTTTCAAGTAAATTTTGTAAATTAATTGTTAATATTTTATAATATT
>CAZVEI010000055.1:1005-3350 GCA_964626295.1 uncultured Alkalibaculum sp. | reverse complement strand
AGGGCGAACCTACTGTAACAGATCTTCTACTGTGCTCACTTGTCTCACAAATATTTTATCTTCTGAGATAAATGGAGACAATTTTTCTTTTAAGGTTTCATCTGCTACTATAATCCGGTCGTATTTGTCGTATACTTTATGGAACTTTTTAGGATTTCCATAATGAGAAAGGTAAATAATCTTATAGTTCTTCATATAAGAATACAAATAGATTCTTAATACGGATTTTTCATCGAAGATCAGCGTATAATCAAAATCCATGGTAGGATAAGTTCGTTTTAGCTCGTCCATAAACATCTTTTTAAAGCGGCGAGTAAATAAAACATGTACTTGTGGGTAGCGAATCAACAAAAATTTTAGTCCCTTTTCAAAGGGCGAAAGGTTTGAAAAACTCCTTAGCTGCCCCATATAATATACATCCTTTGGAATATCTAATAAGTATTTTTTGTTCTTACGAAGTTTACTGTTGATAAAGCCTAGGTAAATATTATAATTCTCGTACTTACCTTTATCAAAGATCTTTAGCAGCCTTTGATTGATCCTAACATTTAAGAAGTCATTTGATTGAATTAAAACGTTCTTCTTTTTATTTTCCTTAGGCTCTAAGATCTTTAAATTCTCAGGCTGTTTGTTTTGTAAAGTCAGGGAACACAAATCTCTTGCCACGTCTTTGTGATCATATTTTGCGTAGGTTTCAATGAACTCGTCGTAATTAGGTATTGTTAGATCATTGATTTCCTTTAATAAGCCCTTTATATCTTTTACATCTGGGAAAGGCAACTCTGATAGTGGAAAATACAATCCTCGATCGGCTAAATACTCTTCTTCATCATAAGTAAACAAGATGATCTTCTTTCTCGTCAGAGCATAGTCAAAAAACACACTAGAATAATCCGTAACCAGTACATCACAAGAATTTAAAAAGTCATAGGTTTCGTATTCCTTTGGAAACATCTTTATTTTCTTGTAATCTCTTATTTGAATTTGATCTTTTAAATAAGGATGAACATTTAAATAGAAGACCTGATTGTCATTTAACCCCTCTTCTATCTCATCTAAAAAGCCATTGAGAAGATCTAGATAATTTGTATTATTTACATTGAGAAGCGTTCCTCGCCAAGTGGGCATGTATGCAATAGTTTGTTTCTTCTCTTCTTTTAACTCAGTAGCTCTTGCCTTATCAAAGAAAATGGTGTTTCTTGGATAGCCACATAGTAAAATCTTATTTTTTATTTGAAGCATGTAATCTTCAATCATTCGATTCATCATAAATTCGCTAGGGTATAACAAATAATCTGCTACCATGAAATTTTTCTGCAGATTGGCAATATTGTAATAATCATTAGCAACTTTTCGACCTAAAGTCTTTAAAGGCGTTCCATGCCATGTATTTAAATAGACTTGTTCCTCTTTTTTGATAAAGTATAGAGGTAAACTGGTATCTGTAAAAAGGTACTTAGAACTTGCTAAAGCTGTTAAGAATTCATCGCTATCAATAACTACTAATGTGTAATCATAGAGGTTATAAAAATCTAATTTTGTTTCAAACTCTTCTATCTTCTCTCGAACAACACCTATATAAATTTTATAATCCTTATACTCTTCATTGGTCAGCATTTCTTTTATGAGATAAAACATATTTCCGTTTATGTCTTTTCCCTGTTGTGATTGTATAAAGACAGAGTGTTCATCAATGTCTAAAGAATCATACAGCCTTTGAAACCGGTCTCCTACTTTGATTTTTCTTGCCTTTTTTATTTTCTTACGATTTTTTTCAATTCTTTGCATTAAAGACTTGTATGTCCAGTAAATTGCCCCTTTGCTCTTTTTATATCGAAACTTCTTAAAATAAAAATTTTCTCTCCAATCAGGGAATTCTTTATCTAAAAATGTAAAGGCTAAAGTAATGTACTTGTACTTTAATTTAATAGCAGGAACATCGATTTTCGTGGGAAATCGAAGGTAAATATGGTGAATTGCCGTATAGGTTATATACTCAGCAAATACAGGATAATTCTTGTCCATCTTATAATACTCTTTTAGCCTTTTCATAACAGGAAAAACATCAGCAAACTTAATGCTAAACTGAGCTGTAGCGGACCCTTCACGTTCTTTAATATAATAATATAAGGATTTATCTACTTTGACTATTTTGCCCGACTTTAAAAAGACCTGGTATGTAAATAACAAATCCTCAAAGATCTTAAATTTTTCAAATCTCAGGTGATTTTTTTCGATGATTTCTCTTTTAAATATTTTATTCCATAAATAAGGAGTTCCCGCTACGAGAATGTTTGGATTTTCTAGCAGAGACTGATTGTACTCCTCTAATTGACCAAGTTGTC
>CAZVEI010000055.1:0-995 GCA_964626295.1 uncultured Alkalibaculum sp. | reverse complement strand
ACAAAATGATTTGTCTCCGTGTAATAACCACATACAGATATATCTCCTTGATTCTCTTTTGCTTCATTATATAAGTCCTCAAACATGGACAACTCTACATAATCATCGCTATCCACAAAGCCAACGAATTCACCTTGCGCCAAATCTAAAGCCACGTTTCGAGCATTAGCTACGCCACCGTTCTCAATTGTCTTTGATTTTATTTTTTGAGAATATTTTTGTTCAAACTCATCTATAATATATTGACTACCGTCTGTACTTCCATCGTTTATAACGATGACTTCTATATCGTCTAAGGTTTGATGAACTAAAGAGTCCAAGCATCTTTCTAAGTACTTCTCTACATTATATACAGGTACGATAACGCTTACCTTTATGCTGTTTCTCATGTATGACACCTCTTCTAAACTACTCCATATTAAACTATACCAATGTACATTTTACATAAAATTAGCACAAATGGCAATGAAACTTATAGTAAAGATATACTATAAGTTTCATTGTAAGAGCGATCGCTTCCTCGTTTCGCTATAAGCTACCAGTGGTGGCTAGTTTTAATCCGCGTAGCCTTGAGGGTTATTCTTTTGCCAATTCCAAGAATCCCTACACATATCCTCAATATCCTTCCCTGCAACCCAGTCTAATTCCTCCCTAGCCTTACTAGGGTCCGCATAGCACTGAGCCACATCTCCAGCTCGCCTTGGGGCAATCTCGTAAGGGATCTTTATGTCATTAGCCTTCTCAAAATTCTTTGCAATATCTAATACACTATACCCTGTACCCGTTCCTAAATTATAGGCATCTATACCTGTTGTACCCTTAATCTTTTCTAAAGCTTTTAAATGGCCCTTTGCCAAGTCTACTACGTGAATATAATCTCTTACGCCTGTTCCATCAGGAGTATCGTAATCATTGCCAAAGACGCTTAGTTTTACTCTCTTGCCTATAGCCACTTGAGTAATAAAAGGCATTAAATTATTTGGTATGCCATTAGG
>CAZVEI010000054.1:0-9544 GCA_964626295.1 uncultured Alkalibaculum sp. | reverse complement strand
CAACTAATTACGAAGAAGTCTTTGAAAGCGTATCACGTTTAGACAATGATTCCGTAAAAATTCACAGAATTCAAAGTGAGGCAATGTTAGTAGACACTTTAAACGATCAACTACTTTTGCTAAAAAAGGATTCTGATTTACTCATTTATAACCTTAAGACAAATAAAGAGACAGCTTTACTACAGGATGTGTATAATACTGTACTCTCTACAGATAAAAAGACAATGGCCTATGAAAAAAATGCAAAGATTTACATTATGGATTTAAAGGACAGAAAAAGTGTGCTTTTATATGAATTAGAAGATGAGGTTTCTCGTAACTTTATATTATCTAATAATGGAGACAAGCTCTTGTTACAGACCGTTAAAAGAGGTCAGTACAATAATAAAATCGTTTCTAGATATGGGCAAGTAGAAGAGATTACGGTGGAAAAGAGAGACAATTTAGTCGTAACGGATTTTGTTTATTTTTCTGATGATAAATTATTTTCACTAGCAAAAGTAAAAAAGGAAAATCAATTAGATGTAGAAGATGAAACATCTAGTACGACAGATTTAATTATGATGGACCTAAAAGGAAATAATATCGTAAATATTACAGATTTAAAATCTGAAGGAACAACTTATTATTTAGATCTATACGGAGAAAATCAGCTTTTAGTAGAGTTAACAGAAAGCACTATTAACGATGAAGACTTGATCACTACTCATACGATAAAAAGGGTAGATATGAATTCAGGAAAAATGTACAATACTGAAATCAAAATAGAAGATCCCTATAGTTTAAACGTATTACAAGACGAAAGAGAGTACATATGGCTTGAGGAATCAACAGAAGAAGATGTGAATTACTCTCAAAAGCAAGACCTTAAAATCCGAAGAGGAAATGGAAAAGTAGAAACATTAATTACTGTTTTTAACGATATTCCGTCTACCCTGTTCGTTCAAGATAACAGGGTACTGTTTAACTCAAATGGGGATATCTATATTGTAGATATTTAGCAGCCATAATGCATTGCAGTAATAGTACGCAAAAGTAGAAAGAGAAAGGATGCAAATCTTTGATATATTTAGATAATAGTGCAACGACAAGGGCAGATGAGCAAGTGGTCACCGCCATGAATAAATACCATTTAGAATTTTACGGCAACCCATCTTCTCTCCATAGAATGGGTCTAGAAGCAGAGAAAGCTATGGACAAGGCTAGAAGGCAGGTTTCGGACTTTCTAAAGGTAGATCATAATACGATAACTTTTGTATCTGGAGGTACAGAAAGCAATAATTTAGCTATTGGAAGCGCTATTAACAAAAACAAGCGAAGGGGAAATAAAATCATTACTAGCACTATAGAACACCCTTCTGTGCTAGAGGTATTTAGGTCTTATGAAAAAAGCGGATATGATGTTTCTTATATTGATGTAGATGAGAAAGGCTTTCTCAATTTAGAGCAATTAAAAGAAGCCCTAGATGAAAAGACCATACTCGTTAGCATAATGAAAGTAAACAATGAGATAGGAACCATTCAAGATACAAGAGAAATCGCCAAGATGATTAAGGGAAAATTACCTCACTGTATCTTTCATTCGGATTGTGTACAAGCAATTGGAAAAGTGCCAGTAGAACCACTATCCGAAGGAATAGATCTTTTGACATTTAGTGGTCATAAGATTCATGGACCTAAAGGAATAGGTGCAATTTATGTGAGAAAAGACTTGAATTTGCAACCAATTCTCTTTGGTGGTGGGCAAGAAAGAGGCCTTCGCTCGGGAACAGAAAATGTAGCTGGAATTGTGGGTATGGGGGTAGCAGTAGAGCAGCTATCTCAGTTTAGTAATCAAGTAAATCATTTGAAGTTACTGAAATCTAAGGCGGTGGAGCTTCTAAAAAGGGAACTAGATGAAATTCACTTTAACTCTCATGAAGGGGAAGAATACGCCCCTCACATCTTAAATATCTCTATAGAGGATGTGAAAAGCGAGATTCTTTTACACCTATTAGAAAAGAAAGATATTTTTGTTTCATCTGGCTCCGCTTGTTCTTCTAAGAAGAATTCTCAAAGCCACGTACTGAAGAGTATGGGTTTACCAAAGGAGTTTATTGAGGGCTCCCTTAGGATTAGTTTTTCTAAATACAATACCCTTGAAGAAGTAGAGTATATGGTAAGTGCATTAAAAGAGTCTGTAGATAGTCTAAGGAAATTTACGAGGAGAAGATAAATGGAAAAAGTAATATTAGTTCGATATGGAGAAATTGCCTTAAAAGGTTTAAATAAGTCTTATTTTATAGATTTGTTGCTAAAAAATATAAAAGCTGCCCTTAAGGGCTTAAGTGGCCTAAAATTAGAGAAAATACAAGGTCGATTTATTGTACGGGTTGCACCTGAAGAATATGAAAAAGCAGTAGATGCTCTTCAAAAGGTATTTGGAGTTGTGTCCATCAGCAGGGCACATGTTATTGAAAATGATTTTGAAGAAATGAAGAGATTAGCCTTAGATTTAATGGGGAATCAAGTCATTACAGAGAAGACCACCTTTAAAGTTCGAAGCAAAAGAGGAAATAAGGCCTTCCCTATACAATCTATGGATTTAAACAACAAGATGGGTGGTCACCTTTTAGCAAGCAATGAAAACCTCTCTGTTGATGTAAAGAACCCTCAGGTTATGCTTCGTATTGAAGTGCGAGAAAAGACATATATGTACACAGATAATGTCCCTTGTCTTGGAGGCTTGCCAGTAGGTTGTGGTGGAAAGGGAGTTCTTATGCTTTCAGGAGGAATAGACAGCCCTGTAGCAGGTTATATGATGGCAAAACGAGGAGTAGAAGTTATAGGCGTTCACTTTCATAGCTACCCTTATACTAGTGACCGAGCTCGAGAAAAAGTAATTGAATTAGCTCGCATTATGAGCAGCTATACGGGCCCAATGAAATTGTACGTAGTTTCTTTTACAGATATTCAACAAGAACAGCTCTTAAAATGCAATGAAAAGTATACGACTCTTCTTATGAGACGTGGCATGATGAAAATTTCAGAAAAAATAGCACATATGGAAGGGGCCATGTCGCTAATATCTGGAGAGAGCCTAGGACAAGTAGCTAGCCAAACGATGGAAAGTATTAATGCCACAAATAATGCAGTATCTCTTCCAGTATTTCGCCCTTTAATCGGTATGGACAAAAACGAGATCATTGAGATCGCACAAAAAATCGAAACCTTCGAAACCTCAATTCTCCCATACGAAGACTGCTGCACTGTATTTGTACCAAAACACCCAGAAACAAGACCAAAACTAGAAAAAGTACTAGAAGAAGAAGCCAAAGCCGATGTAGATGAGCTTATCGAAGAAGCGATTAAAAATGCGGAAATACTGTGTTTTTAGCTGGTCGGCTAGTCAGCAAAACCCTGATACCTAAAGCGCCGAAGGCGCTTTTTATTTGCCTTTGCTGACCACCTTATTATAAAATTTTACATTTTCGACAAAACTGTATATATTTCTCTGAAGGAATTTTATAAAATATGTAGAACTAGTATAGTATAAAAGGAGGCTAGGTTAATGGAACTAAAGACAAAAGTTATTGAAGATTCCTTATATGTAAAAATTATTGGGGAGTTAGATCATCACACTTCTGAGGAAATTCGCAATGTGGTAGATTCTTTACTCACTTGTAATAATCTTAAAAATATTATTTTTGATTTATCTCAGATGAATTTCATGGACAGCTCTGGAGTAGGAATGTTCATGGGAAGATATAAGAAGATAAAAAGCAGAGATGGTATCCCGATAATGATTAATATTCAAAGCTCCAATAGAAGACTTTTACAAATGTCGGGTTTGTTTAATATTTACAAAGAATACGCTAATCTTGATGAAGCGCTAATAGCTATTAGAGGTGGAAATGATGAATAATAGAATGAAATTAGAAATATTAAGTAAGTCTGACAATGAAAGCTTTGCTCGAGTAGTAGTATCTGCATTTGCAGCAAAACTTGACCCTACTATTGAGGAAATTACAGATATCAAAACAGCTGTATCAGAGGCGGTAACCAATTCCATAATTCACGGATATAATAAGGATGATGAAATCATACATATTACTTGTGAAATCGATGAAAATACGGTTATTATTGAAGTTATTGACTACGGCATGGGCATTGAAGACGTAGAGAAGGCGATGGAACCTCTTTTTACATCAAAACCAGATATGGAGAGATCCGGTATGGGATTTACAGTTATGGAGAGTTTTATGGATGAAGTTCAAGTAAAATCAATTCCAGGGGTGGAGACGAGAGTCAGAATGAAAAAAACGATTAATAGCGCCATGAATCGTTGAGGAATTATATATGATTAGTGAAGAATACTCATACAACAACCACGAGCAGACCATGAGTTTAATAGTACAAGCTCAAGAAGGGGATAAATTAGCGAAAGAAACCTTGATTCGAGCAAATATTGGCTTAGTCAATAGCATAGTAAATAAATTTCTCAATCGAGGACATGACCGAGAGGATTTATTTCAAATTGGAAGCATTGGGCTCATTAAAGCTGTAGATAATTTTGATACGTCCTTTGACGTAAAGTTTTCAACTTATGCAGTTCCAATGATTATGGGAGAAATCAAACGCTTTTTAAGAGACGATGGCCTTATTAAAGTAAATCGAAATTTAAAGAGTATCTATAAGAAAGTATATTATATAAAAGAGCAGTTTTTTAATGAACACAAAAGGGAACCTACTGTTGAAGAAATAGCTAAGGAAATTGGCGTAGAAAAAGAAGAAGTCATCATGTCTCTAGAAGCTTGCTATGCTCCAGATTACCTTTACGAAGTCATTCACCATGATGATGGGAATGCTGTAATGTTAATTGATAAAATTGAAGCAGAGGATGAAGGGGAAGAAGAAGTACTAGATAAGCTGACCTTAAAAGAAATGATAAGAGAATTACCCCCAAGAGAAAGACAAATTGTCATAATGCGATATTTTCAGGATAAAACTCAAAATGAAATTGCACAAACACTTAATATCTCTCAAGTTCAAGTTTCCAGACTAGAAAAGAAAATCTTAAGAAAACTCAAAGAATCTCTTGCTGAGTAATTGTATCAGCGGAGATTTTTTCTGTTTTAGCAATGTATTGTTACTCGAAAAAAAGAAAGGTGGTCAGGTGGTCAGCAAGCACCTTCGGCATTTTAGTCGCTATCATTAGGGTATTTCCCTATTAGGTCAAACAAAGCACCTTCTACGCTTGAAATTTCTCGCCTTAAGGCGAATTGAAGTTTTTCCCGTCCAACTACAATAAGTTCCGCTTTCAGCTTTCCGCAACCAACCAAAAATAACCTTGTAGACCACCTGAATTTAAAAAAAATAATAGAATCCACTACAATTGTCCATAATAATATCAATTGACATGAATCATCAAAGATATGAAAAATTGATGATATTAGGAGGATTTACATGCAGACGATTAAGACGCCAAAAGATTATCAGGATTATGTAAAAGATAAGCAACCTAAGCAGACCATTTTTAAAAATTGTGTCAATGCTTTTTTCTGGGGCGGCAGTATTTGCACTTTAGGACAAATCATAAAAAATATTTATACTAATGTATTTGGTTTAGAGGAGCAAGTAGCTGGAGGAATGCAGAGTATGACTTTGATTTTTTTGGGAGCTTTTTTAACGACTTTAGGGATTTATGATAAGATTGGAAAACATGCAGGCGCTGGCTCTGCTATACCTATAACAGGGTTTTCAAACTCCGTCGTTGCACCAGCTATTGAATTTAAAAAAGAAGGATATATTCTAGGTGTAGGTGCAAAGATGTTTTCACTAGCAGGTCCTGTACTGGTGTATGGAACCATAGCATCCATAATAATAGGACTTCTTTATTATTTTATGAAATGAGGGGACTATAATGCATAAAATTGGACGACAAACCATACGATTTCCAAATCCACCATCGATTTTAAATGCGGCTTCTGTTGTAGGATCCAAAGAAGCAGAAGGCCCTTTGAAAACCTATTTTGATAAAGTGGAAACCGATGATACTTGTGGAGAAACATCTTATGAGAAGGCAGAGGAGTGTATTTGTTATACAGCGATTCAAACTCTGTTTCAAAAGGAAAGACTACAGGCTAGGGATATTGATTATTATATTGGAGGAGATCTTCTTAATCAGATTATAAGTACGAATTTTACAGCACAAAAAATAGGGGTACCATTTTTTGGAATATACAATGCATGTGCTACCTTTTCGGAAGGAATGCAATTAGCAGCTTGTCTCGTTTCGGGACAATTTGCAAAGAATGTCTTAGTTACTGCTTCTAGTCATTTTAGCAGTGCTGAACGCCAATACCGCTCGCCATTAGAATCAGGAGTTCAAAGAAAAATGACTGCCCAGTGGACGGTGACAGGATCAGGAGCCCTAGTCATATCCAATCAACAAAAATCTCCTTATATTACTCATGCTACTACAGGTATTATACAAGATTATGGTATAAAAGAGGCCGATAATATGGGAACGGCAATGGCACCTGCAGCTGTAGAGACAATTATAGCTCATTTTAATGATACAGGGTTTCAACCAAAGGACTACGATCTCATTATAACCGGGGATTTAGGAACTATAGGTAAAGAGATTACAAGAGATTTGCTTTCGCGAGAAGGTTTTGATGTAAGCAATATTTATACAGATTGTGGAGTAGAAGTTTACAGTGATTCACAGGATACTCATGCTAGAGGCAGTGGGGCAGGTTGCTCGGCTGCAGTGTTTTCAGGCTATATATATAAGAAATTACGAAATAAAGAATTAAATAGAGTTCTATTCGTGCCTACAGGAGCATTACTTTCACCAACAACTACATTACAAGGGGACAGCATTCCATGTATCGCTCATGCAGTTACCATCGAAAATGAACCTCAATTAGGTAGGGGGTGAGGATTGTGGCGGATTATTTTTGGGTTTTTGTGATAGGGGGAATTATTTGCGTCATGGCACAGATTATCCTTGATACGACTAAGCTGTTGCCAGCTCATGTTTTAGTATTATATGTAGTATTAGGGGCCATTTTAACTGGCCTTGGAATTTATCCTAAAATCGTAGAAGTAGGCCAATCAGGGGCCACAGTTCCTATTATGGGATTTGGTTATTCCCTTGCTAAGGGGGCTATGGAAGCAGTAGATAAAGACGGTTTTATCGGCGCTTTTACAGGAGGAATTAGCGCTACCTCCGCAGGTGTAGCTGCAGTTATGTTATTTGGTTACGTGGCAGCCATACTTGGAAAATCAAAAACGAAAAAGTAAAAGCAATCAGCGACCAGCTATCCGTATTTTAGGGTCAAGTTTCATGGGTCAAAAGTAGTACTTTAGTCACTAACATTTGGGTATTCCTTTAGGGTGATTTTACTACAAGGTATCATAATAATTAATATGTGTAGAAAGTAAACTTTTTTATTAAAAAAGAGCAGACTTTTGGGCTGCTCTTTTTCGTTAAATCATATAATAAAATTAAATATGCGAGTCAAAATACATTTGCTATCATTTATGGCACCAACGGTAGCAATTGCCTTTGCTTACTACCTTATTTTTTTGTCGACGTTTCTGTTGTTTTCCCATCTACAGGCGGTGAAGTTTCGTCGGTTGGTGGTGGAGTTTCTCCAGCTGGTGGTGCACTTGAATTTACAGTGGCTACCACAGTGTCAGAATAAGAAATATCTTTTTCAATGGCTTTGTACGTCACAGTAGCTACAAGGTTGGCGTTTCCAGCAGTTACTCCAGTCACTACAAAAGTATTGTCTCCATTTGGCGTAACGGTAACATTTGCGTTATTTGAAGAGACAGTTAAATTCTTTACCGTTTGAACAACTTCGCTATTTATGGTATAACCAATTACTTCAACAGTTACGCTTTGGCCCACCTCTAAGTTTAAAGTATCAATAGGCTCATTACCTAGCATAAACTGAACGCCTACTGGGCTAGTAGCATTATGAATATTACAAAGGGCACTCGTATTGACGGCTAGTACACCTTTTTCACGACCTGCCACATAGTTGTTGTGTAAAGGTCTAACACCTGTTGGGAAACGGCTATTTGGCTTTAATATTCTTACTGTTGTTTGTACGGATTCATCAGGACAAAATTCAGTTGCCATCATACCCGTAGATACATCGATTCTTTGTTCAATATGAAAATCATCTCTAGAAGTAGGAACTGTTCCTGAGATAAACATCTCGCTTATTACAGTAGAACCTCTAGGGTCTCTTGAGCTTAAGGCTGTAGGCAGTTTACCAGAAACTCGGTCTATACTTGCAGATACAATGCCTCCCGGTTTACCCGGAAGGCTTTTTGATTTTAGGTCTACATGAATTTCTTGCATAACGGATTTCCACATTGCAGAAGGGCTGCCCGTTGACTCTCCACCGTATTTTCCAATATTGAGATAATAGGTTTTTCCTTCAGCTTTAACTTGAGATCGGTCATAACCATACCAAACAGCTGCAGTATAATAAGGTGTATATCCTGCAAAGTAAGCATCTTTTTGGTCATTGGTTGTTCCAGTTTTACCAGCAATTTGCATATTAGGTAAGGAAATATTAGTAGATCCACCTCTTACTGCATCCTTTAAGACGTCTGTAATCAAGTATGCTGTCTCTTCTGAAAAAACCCTAATCTTTTCTGGCTTGTTTTCTAGTACAATGTTTCCTTCTCTATCTACAATTTTAGTGTACATAATTGGTTCTGTTCTTGTACCTTGATTAGGGAAAGTAGAAAATGCACTGGCCATAGCTAAGGTAGTCTGACCTTCTGTATACCCTCCTAAAGACAATGGAGCTACGTCTTTATCATAATCATGAAATTCAAGGCCAAGAAGTTCACCGTATTTAATAGAGTTTTCTAAGCCCAAATCATACCAAGCTTGAATGGTAACCATATTCTTAGATTTTCTAAGACCTTCTCTAACAGTCATCATACCTTCATAACTGCCGCCAGAGTTCCCAGGCTTCCACGTTCCATTTTTTAAACTTAAAGGTACATCATCATAAGTTGTGCCTAAAGTAAAAGCACGTGTCTCTAGTCCTGGTGCGTAGACTGTAAGAGGTTTTGTAGCAGAACCTACTTGGAATTTTTGAGTGGCTCTATTTAAAGACCTGCTCTTGTCCTTGTCTCTTCCTCCGACCATTGCAGAAACAGAGCCATCTGAATTATTAATAATGGTCATTGCCCCTTGTGGCATGTAGTTTACTTCTTCGCCTAATGTATTGCTCATGGCTTTTGATGCTTCTTTTGCCGCCCATGATTGAGATGGGAATAAATTATCATTTGCAAATTTTTCATCAAGGATTGTTTGAACACTTGGATCTATAGTTGAATGGACAGTTAAGCCTGAATTTAATAGATAATTTTCGGCTTCTTGCTCTGATGCAAAGCTAAATTTTTCTGATTCCATTAAATCTTTTACTATTTGAATGTAAAGTTCATCGGTAAAATAAGAATAAATTTGTGTTTCTGGTGGCTCATGTAAGTCTAAGTCATTATTTTGTAGTTGAGTCTTTGCATT
>CAZVEI010000053.1:4188-9665 GCA_964626295.1 uncultured Alkalibaculum sp. | reverse complement strand
TAGATCATGTCCCTATAATCTCCCCTAATGATATAAAGAGGACAAAAGTTGATATAGTGATTGTTTCTGTATTAAAAAAAGAAGCAGCAGAAAGTATATGTCAGCAGCTTGCATTAGAGGGGATAAACGAAACAGAAATATTAAATATTAATGGATTAAGGCAATTATTTGATGTGCGATTGTCTACTTTAAGGCTGTTAGCAGGGGAAATCAACGACAAAAAAGTAGAGGGAAATGTTGCAGAACTTGGGGTGTACAAGGGCTATCTTGCTAGAGAAATGAATGAGTTATTCAAGGAACGAAAATTGTATCTTTTTGATACATTTGAAGGCTTTGACTCAAGGGACTTAGAGCGTGAAAATCTACATAATAAGAGCATGTCTAAGAGAGGAGACTTTAACGACACGAGCGTGGAAGGCGTAAAAAGTGTTCTACCATATCCTGAAATGGTTAAGTTTTATAAAGGGTATTTTCCGGAAACAGCACTTCATCTAGAGGATACATTTGCATTTGTAAGCCTAGATACGGATTTGTATCTACCTACCTACAATGGTCTTAAATACTTTTACCCTCGCCTATCTAAAGGAGGATATATATTAGTCCATGACTACAATAGCACCCAGTTTCCAAATGTAAAAAGGGCTGTAGAAGACTTTTCAAAAGAAGAGGATATAAGGGTCATCCCACTTTGTGATTTGCACGGAAGTGCACTTGTTATCTAATTTCATATGTATTTAAATCTCCAACTACTCTTAGTTGGAGATTTTTGTTTTCAGAGGTAGTATTTTGTAAAAGAAAAATACTTAGGGTATTTTCTAGAAGTGACAAATGACAGGAAGGAATAAGGCTATAATAACCTAGTGGCAGAACGCCTACTTAGTAACCTACAATCAAAAATTAGGGATTGGTGCCCTTCTCAATCAAAGGAAAGTAATCTGTAGGTAGTTGTTTTTATAGCTACTTATAAGGAACTATACTCATAACAGAAGAGGGGATTTTGAATGATTGATGAAGTAACGATGGGAAGAAAATACAAAAATAAGATATCCTGTGAAAACGCTTTAGAAAATGCCATATCATCTATTGACGACACAATCCTAAAACTATCCATTGCTAAAGAGCATAATTTAATAAGCAGAGAAGGATATCAAGAACTAAAAACAATTGCATCAGAATTAAATGAAATGCTCAATAAGATAAGGGGGGATATTTAAAACTTTCTATTTTCTTAATTTAAATAGGTAAGGACATCAGCCTTTAGGGTTAGAAGGGTATCAATCTACATTTCTCGTCTTATTTCATCATTTAAATGATCGTAATTGAAATTAAACAAAGAGCCCTGCAAACTGCAAGGCTCTTTGTTTGGTTCTATATTAGAAAAGTTCTACTTTTGACTCTAAAGGAATACCCAGATGCTAGTGACTAAGGACTAGTGACTAGTGCCTAGTAATCAGCATCTATTTTCTCGTAGCAATTTCAGCTTCCATTTCTCTTACCTTATTATCTGGTAGATTATAGAAGAACATAATTCCAAAGGCTACCACTGCAAAAACAAATGGAGCGATAAAGAAGATGTTCTTAAATCCATTAATGATTTCAGGGCTTACACTTGGTGCTTTTGCATCAAATCCTAATGCAGCAATTCCTGCTGTTAAGATAAGGCCACGAACTAAAATACTTACTTTAATAGAGAAGCCAGAGAAGGCCATGATTACGCCTTTTGTGTCTTTACCTGTTTTCCATTGGCTGTAAGTTGCACCATTTGAATAGAATGAAGATGTTAATCCATAAGAGAAGCCAAAGAATACTTGTCCAATTCCCATTATAGTAATAACAGCTATTACATTTTGTGATACAAAGTATGCAAGGATGATAGAAGCTGCATAACCACCCATTCCTAAAAGGTAGGTAAACTTTGTGCCAATTTTTCCAACAATAGATGGAGATACAATGGCTCCAATAAATCCTGCAATATTAAATACAAGAAGGAATACTGGTTGTAAAGCTATACTATTCGTTACGTAATTAAAGTAATAGAAAGAGGCAGCCATTAGTAAGTAGTATCCAATTAATTTTGTGAAATCGGAAATTACAAATAATACAAGGTTTTTATTTGAAAATACAGATTTAAACATATCTCCTAATGAAGGACCCTGTTTAGCCTGAGTTTTTATGCTAGAAGAATTTATAGGTTCTTCATAGCCTTTAGAAATAACAAAATGGATGTAATAAGCAATCATCATCGCTACTGCAAAGAGACCTGCTGTTACAGTAAAACCAAGACTTGATCCTTCTCCAAATATTCCAGTAAAGAATAATACTAGAGGCATTGTCAAGTAAGAAGCAACTACTTTACCTACAGTAGATCCTGCTGCTCTTCTACTTGATAAGAAAGCTCTTTCCTTTGGATCATCTGTTAAAACAGATACTAAAGACATATTAGCAGTCCAAGATACATTCCAAACCGTATGACTGATAATAAATCCTAAACTAATAATAATTGCAGCAAGGGTAGGGGAGCCAATGTTCGTAAATTGGAAAATATAGAATAGTACAACAAATGGTGGCCCAACTAATAACCATGAACGATATTTTCCCCATTTAAGGTTGGATTTGTCTAAAAATACTCCTGCAACCAGTGAGCTGATAATATCAGCAATTCCAGTGATTGTAGTAATTAACACGACTAATGCATTTGGAAGCATTGCATAGTTGGTTAAAAATGGTGTAAAATACGATGTTTCGACGAATGTCATAAAAGAAAAACCAGCATCAGCAATACCAAAGAAAGTTTTGATCTTGTTGTTGATTCTTCTACCCGTCTTTTGAATCTTTTCCATTATTTCATCTCCTCTTGTCTGTAAAGCGTTACATTTCATGTAAAAAAAAGCACCATGAAATGAAATCAATAATAATAGCTTATTGCTAGTAAATAACGTAACAAAGGTACCGCTATGCGATATCTTTAAAAAACTACATAAATTTTACGTATCCTTACTGTATCTTATGTATATTCACAGGTGTCTTTAATACGAAATGCTACTCTACAAATTTATATTTATATAATATTATATTTAATTAATATTGTCAATATGTCGACAAAATAGAATTATGTAGATATTTGTTAATGTAATTAAGTATACATATATAGGAAGGCACTTTAGAAATCTACTTGAATAATCTCCGTCTTTCCTCCTAAAATCATTTTTTGCTGTTCTGAAAATTTATAATCCGTTATTACTATATCGAACTTATTTATATCTGTAATATAATAAAGGCTTCTCTTTTCAAACTTAGTAGAATCTACAGTTAATATGATTTTTGATGAATTGCTCATAATGCTCTTTTTTAAATAGATTTTTTGTTCATCAGGTGAGTATAGCTTTAAGTCATTATCGATGCTGCTGTTTTCAATAAAAGATAATTGAGGATTGATATTATTTAGCATTTCATTAGCTAAAGTTCCTTGAATATTTCCATTAGGTTGTAAACAAGTAGAGCTAAACGAGCTATTTGAGCAGTCTGACTTTGTTTCAATCCACGCTCGTTTGACAAATGAAAACAAAAATATGATCGGCAAAGAGCAATTTGATTTGATGAAACCAACTGCAATCTTCGTTAATACAGGAAGAGCTGGATTAGTAGATCAAGACGCTTTAGCAGATACTTTAGAAAATAAAAAAATGCTTGGAGCTGCTCTTGATGTATTTACAACTGAGCCAATTCCAGAAGACAGCAGATTTTTAAAACTTGATAATGTAACATTGATCACTCATATTGCTGGAACTACAGCAGATGCACTTCGAAATTCACCATTTTTATTAAGGTAGTCGGGTGGTCAGGTGGTCAGCAAAAGCGTAAGGGCGCCACTGGTAGCTGAACGATGGTAGTATAATATCCTTTATCAAAAAAGAATTTACTTTTTTCTCCTTATTATTGTTATAATAAAGTAATTCTCATTTATGAAAAACGATTATTTCTTAGGAAATAGACAAAAATCTAAGAATTTCTCATATAAGATGAACAGAGATTATTGTATAATAGCAAATATCATTTTCACTAAAACATTTGACTTAAAGGAAAAAATAAATGATTTCAATTATGTTTGTCTGCCAGGCTAATAACTTAAAATCTTTAGATATCAAGGGGTAAAGGGCGACTTAAAGTAATACATTAAGTTCAAATCTTATGAAATAAATTATACGAAGGAGGAATGATTAAAAATGGCTGAAATTAAATTTGAAATTGTTGAGACTATAGGAATCATATCAGAAAGCAATAGAGGTTGGTCA
This sequence comes from uncultured Alkalibaculum sp., assembly GCA_964626295.1. Taxonomy (GTDB): domain Bacteria; phylum Bacillota; class Clostridia; order Eubacteriales; family Alkalibacteraceae; genus Alkalibaculum. The sequence goes on along the minus strand of CAZVEI010000053.1, from coordinate 5,373 downwards.
AAGGAACTTAATCTGATCAGTTGGAGTGAGCGAGCACCGAAATATGATCTTAGAGATTGGGCACCAGACCACGTGAAGATGGGGAAGGGGATTACACTTTCTAAAGAAGAGTTAATTAAGTTGAGGGATCTTTTAAATGAAATAGAGTTGTAAAGCAAAAAACCATGTGAGACGGTTCATAAGCTTGTGATGAAGAGATAAATAGGATGTCAAAAATAATGTTTTGAGCTTTACAAGGCTTATAAATTTGTATATAATATATGTATAAGTAAATACATAATGTATGAATCAGGTGCCTTAATAGGAGAATAGGGAATCGAGTGAAATTCTCGAGCGGACCCACCACTGTAAATGAGGAGTAATGTATGATATACCACTGGAAACGGGAAGGGATACATTGCTATGAATCATAGCCAGGAGACCTGCCTGTAACATAGCATTCATAGACGACGGTAAAGTTTATGGTCAATTTCATTGGCTGTAGACTTTTTTTGTGTTAACAATCAAATTTTAGGAGGTAATTATATGAATTCATCTGTTCAAAGCACTAAAGGTACTCAAACAAGAAAATTAGTTTACACAGCACTTTTAATCGCACTAGCATTTATTGGTGCACAAATTAAGATTATGGGATCTATAGCTCTAGATGCGCTACCAGCGTTTTTCGCAGCCCTTACATTAGGACCAGTAGCGGGTGCGGCAGTTGGAGCAATAGGACATATACTTACAGCTATTACTAGTGGGTTCCCTATGAGTTTACCAATTCATTTAGTAGTAACCCTAACCATGGCGTGTATATGCTGGTTATATGGATACCTTAATAAACGCATAAATCTGATTGTAAATAGCATTATTGCAATCTTGTTAAATGGAATAGTAGCAACTTTTCTATCTGTATTCGTCATGCAACTATTAGGAATGATTCCAGTTGCAAAAGAAACTTTTTTCATGTTAGTAGGTCCTTTATCATTAGCTTCAACGATTAATGTGGTTATGGCTGCGATTTTATACAATCTATTAAAAGGCAAAATTAAGTTATAAATTAGTGATTATATGAGAGTAGAAAAATTTAGAGATTTAACATTAATGTATATAAGCGAAGATAAAATGATGGTACTAGCCTGTGATTCCTGTGGAGGAATAGGCATGAAGGAACATGATGTGGTAGAAACAAAGGAAGAGATA
>CAZVEI010000053.1:0-4178 GCA_964626295.1 uncultured Alkalibaculum sp. | reverse complement strand
TATCTGACAGCGGGGGTAGTGTTAAGTGAACTAATTGCTTTTAGAGCGGAACCTGTAACTATAGTGAATAATTTTTGCGTAGAGATGAAACCTACTGGCGAAAGAATCATCAATGGAATCAGAAAAGCTATTATAGAATGTGGGCTAGATGAAGGTACTCTACTTACAGGCAGCACAGAAGAAAATATGATTACCGTACAAACGTCTATAGGTATAACAGCTGTAGGTATGATTGACCTTAATACTTGGGTTAAGCCAAAGACCTATGAAGGGGATGACCTAGTCGTAATCGGCACACCTAAGGTGGGTTCAGAAGTATTGGAGTCTAATGAATTCTCCAATATAAAAATAATTAGCTTAATTAAAGATATGCCAGGCATCAATGAAATACTTCCCGTTGGATCAAAGGGCGTTGATTATGAGGTAGGCGAAATGTGCAAAACGAATAATGTCCATTTTCAATATACGGATAATGTGAAAGTAGATGTAAAAAAAACGGCTGGTCCAGTTACCTGTTTTATCGTATCAGGGAACAAGGAAATTATAGAAGAGCAATTGATAAGACACAATGTAGTTTTTTCTTATTTAGGTTATTTTACTGCATCTTAGATCCACACAAGACAGTTCTTTTTGATTCAGATAACTCTGTTTTAAAAGAACTCTCTTTTAATTTACAAAGAAATCTCTTTTAAGTTCATGTTTGACATGAACTGTAAACCCATTGAACTTCAAGGGGTTTTGTGCATCTTAAAGTAAGACATTAAGCTAAATTTTTAAAAAACCTCACAGTATAATAAATGTACCAAGTTTTGCTAAGCTATATTAAATTAAGATTTGTTTTAATTCCAATTAAAAAGGGTAATATCCATATAGGTTCATTAATAATGCAAAACTTGGAGGCATGAAGATGAGAAGAACAATTAAAGATAAAGTAACAGGTTTTCAAACTACAGATGGAGCAGGAGTACATCTGGTTAGAGTTTTGGGAAATACCACTGCTGAAACTTATGATCCTATTTTAATGTTAGATTCCTTTGATAGCACAAATCCAGAAGATTATACAGCAGGATTTCCAATGCATCCTCATAGAGGGATCGAAACCATTAGCCTTATTGTCAAAGGCAATATGGTTCATAAAGATAGTTTAGGAAATGAAGACGGGATTATGGATGGAGAGGTCCAGTGGATGACAGCTGGCTCAGGAATATTACATGAGGAAAAATTGCCTGCATCACAAAGACTTCTTGGTCTTCAGCTTTGGCTTAATATGCCAGCTAAAGACAAAATGTCACCACCAGAATATCATAGTATCAAAAAAGATGAGATTGAGGAAATATCTATCGAAGGTGGAACTTTGCGACTTATAAGTGGAAGTTATAAAGGTCGCAAGGGCTTTACAGGAAAATATTCACCCCTTGATTACTACCACATCATCTTAGAACCAAATCAAAAATTTACGATTGAAATGGAAGAAGATAAATCCGTAATGGTGTTTTTGCTATCTGGTGACGCTAAAGTGGCAGATGAAGTCATAAAGGAAAAGACAGCAGTAAAGCTTACAGAAGGCAGTTCACTAGGCATTGAGTCCTTAGATCAAGATATTCAGATTGTATATCTTAGCTCAGATAAATTAGAAGAACCAATTTCTTGGGGTGGACCTATTGTTATGAACACTAAGGAAGAACTAAATTTGGCATTTAGTGAGTTGAGAACAGGAAATTTCTTAAAAGAAAAAGTAGATTACTAAATAAAAAAAACTATGCTAGGCGGTTCCTTTTGATTCAGATCACTCTGATTTAAAAGGACCGCTTTTTAATTTGCATAAAAGAGAAGTTTAATTATATAAAAAGAATCAAAAAGAACCGTCCCGTATATTTTTTTAGTTTGCGTATATATGAATCTTAAAAGGATTAACAAAAAGTTAAAAATATTTGTTGGTACATAACTATAAAAACTATTTACATTATGATAAAGTAGATTACAGTGCAACTATTATTTATAAAGTAAACAATTAACAGGAGGGTTTAATGGGCAAAGACAGTAATAACAAATCAAAGGGTAAATGGTTAGATACAATAATAACCATTGTAGTTTGCGCGGGATTCGGCGGTGTAATGGGTGTATTTATGGCAAACTATTTTGAAGCTTGGCTACAAAGTGATAATATATTCATTGAGCTTTTGAAGTTCTATGGTTTGTTCGCCCTAATTATAATTGGATACATGGTGCATATTATAACCCACGAAGTAGGGCACTTAATTTTTGGATTATTAACAGGTTACACTTTTGTCTCTTTTCGAATCGGATCCCTGACGATAATAAAAGAAGATGGAAAATTAAAAACAAAGAAGTTTAATATACCAGGTACAGCAGGGCAGTGTCTTATGATGCCACCAGAAATAAAGGATGGGAAATTTCCATTTGTTCTCTACAATGCAGGTGGTGTAATGATTAATCTTCTCATGTCGATTTTATGTATACTGCTTCTTATCCCTTTAAGAGATGTTAGTTTCGTATTAGAAGCCATATTGATCTTACTTGCTGTATCAGGATTGTTTACCGCACTTACTAATGGTATTCCTATGAAAATTGGAGGAGTCCCAAATGATGGCCATAATATATATTCTATGCTAAAGGACGAAGACGCAAGAAGAGGGTTTTACGTTCAATTAGAAGTAAATGGATTGCAAAGTCTTGGTACAAGGATAAAGGAATTGCCTTTGTCTACGTTTGAGTTAAAAGGCAACGCAGATCTAACGAGTCCATTAAACACCTCTATGAGGCTCATGGAGTATAGCTATCATTTAGATCATTTAGATATGGAAAAGGCAAAAAAATGCCTTGATTCTCTAGCAGAATTTACAGACGGTATTGCACCTATATACGTTAACGAGATCAACTGTGAAAGGTTATTTATAGAATTGGTTACCAATTGTAAGAAGTCTATAATTGATGAATTGTACGATAAAAGTCTTAGGAAATACATAAAAGCGGCAAAGTTTCAAGCCAGCAAGAAACGGCTCCTGATGGCATATGAGATTTATTATAATAAGGATTCAAAAGAGGCTCTGAAGTATTACCAAGAAGGGAAAAACTTAGCTTCAAATTGTCCAGTAAAAGGAGATCGGGATATGGAGCTTATGCTTTTAGATAGGTTAGCGGAAAGTATGAAATTGATGAAAAACGAGAACTAAGAGTAGCATAAAAGGCTAAGTTTATAGGTCGATGAGTGATCTATAGACTTAGCCCTTTTTTAAAAAAAGAACCATGAAAGATAACATGTATATAACTTTTGTTGATTTAATAAAATACTTATTGAAATGCAATCAACCAAATATACTGCTTATTTTTTCAACAGCATTTACAATCATAGTTTCTCTCTTGGGGCGAATCCAATTTACGACTGCTGATTCAGTTACAGTTGCTCCCTTAGATTTACAAGCCTCTTTCATCTGGCGAATTGCACGGTTACCACCCATCTGGGGAAATGGAAGTGATTGGGTAACTAAACAGGCTACTTTTTTATTGTTTAATAATTTCACACCAGTAAGGTAAGCTGCTAAAATAGGCGAAATAGAAAAAGCCCTTACAGGTGCTGCTAGAATTAACCCTTCGTACTGATTTACATCAGCTATTGTCTCTAGCTGAATTTTTGTAGGGTCTATTTCATTAAGATTTTCTTCACCTACTGTTTTGATCCTTTCCACATGAACTTCATGACCTCTTGAAATGAGATTTTCTTGTATTTTTTGAATGACAGAATATGTATTTCCTGTTTTTGAATGGACGATAATGCCAATTCTCATAAGAACCTCCTTGGTTATTTGCTATTTCTTGATTACATTATACCTTTATAGACATTAAATAAACATGAAATTATGGTTAAGTATATAATATTATTATTTTATAACATAAGGCTCATCAATAGGATTTGATGAATTAAGGTGCATATAGGAATTTTATATTTTGTAGAAATAGAAAAGAAGGTATCCCTGGTTGAACTATATAGAATATTTGCATAATGTGCCTCCTTTTTGAGGTATATTATATTCTATGTGTGGAAAGAGAAACCTTTACTATTATGTGAAATTTGAATTTATTTTCATAGTATGATACCCTATTATATAACAAAAATATTTAAATAAATTTTTAAGCGCTTAATTCTCTATACATAGAAA
>CAZVEI010000052.1:0-9678 GCA_964626295.1 uncultured Alkalibaculum sp. | reverse complement strand
CTACTTTTGTAAACTTGTTCTTTGAGGGTTCTGACCTTTCATAGGCCAAGCTGAATCTGCATAAGATTTGGCTCCTGTTGTAAGACAAATAATCTCAGATTCTCCATTATCATTTTGTACGGCAAGATATGTTTTTCCATTAGAATCCATTACAGGAGTTGAGAAGGATTTCACTCCTAAGTCAATACTTGTAAATAATGTTCCATCTTGTTTTATAATGTAATATATTGCATCATCTGATAAAAAATGTACATATCCTCTATCATCAATAATTGGAATATTATTATTAGCATCCTCCAAAGTGCCAAAGTGCCATTTAAGTGTTCCATCTGGTTTGAGAGCAACAATGCCTGCTGAATTTAAGCCTTCAACAGACTTCCCTCCATTAGCGTATAATGTTCCATCTGCTCCAATAATAACACCTCCGTATTGAATGACACCTGGTGTTTTATATATCCATTTTTTGGAACCATCAGAGTTTAATGCTATAATGCCACCTCCATCAGTGAGAGCTGCAACTGTATATATTGAGCCATCTTTGTCTACAGAAACTGCACCACCAGTTGTACCAAAATTATCATTGAAATTGAATTTCTGAATTTCGTTAGATGTGTCAAAAGCGTATAAACCATTTCCGCCTGTAGAGCAAAAAAGCACCTCCCCAGTTTTTGTTAAGCTTAACCCACTTCTAACGCCAACTTCCAGTGGGATTTGTTTTAAGAGTTCTCCTGTAGAACCATTTAATACAGTAACTGCATAAGGTTGATTAGAAAGATGTCCTATATAAATATGTCCGTTGGCATCTATAGCTGGAGTGATATAGTTAATGTTTGCATCTATACCAAAGTTGTAGTCCCATTTCTTTTTACCTGTATCAGGATCTACTCCAAAGACAAAGGTTTTACGTGCAGTTCCCTTATTTCTCAAATCTCTAGCAACAACATATATCTCTCCATTCTTGCCAACACTAGGGCTAGCATAAACAAGTCTAACTCCAGAACCTTCATTTAATGTAGCAATTGCATCATTAACATTAAATGACCATTTTTCATCTCCTGAATTAGTGTTATAAGCAATTAACTTTACATCATATGCATCAGCAGCAGATTGGTTAGCCCACATATAAACCGTTTCACCATCTTTAGATAAAGCAGGTGAGACAGTACTTTCAATAGTTCCTAAAAGTGGCTTTTGCCATAGAACATTGATTGCTTTAGAAGGGTCTATTATAGTAATATCTTTTTTGTTTATTGAAGACAAACTATTATTATCTGTTACTTTTAATGTAATTGTAAAAGTTCCTCCTGACTTATAAGTATAGCTGGGATTTTGTTCATTTGAAACAGATTGTTCATCTTCACCAAAGTCCCATGACCAAGAAACAATAGTGTTCTTATCCGAAGGAGCTGAGTTATCTTTAAATCTAACTTCTTCTCCAAGCTCATATGTTTCTTCAGCAATGGAGAATGTTGCACTGGGTGCTGTTTCATAAAATGTTTTTTCTGCTTCACATCCTAAAAATAGAATTGCTATAATTAATATTGTTATATTTCTCATCTCTTTATTGTTTAATTGTTTAATTTTAAATATCTCTACCTGTTATATCAAATCCATTTCCACCACCACCTGTATATCCTTTACTTCTCCCATCAGCATAGGGGGAAATCCAAAATGAAAATACTTCTCCATTCTCTATATAAAACTTCACTTTTATTTTTTGTCCTTTCAGAGATTTAAGAGTTGGATTTGATTCCCATTTAATTATTTGTTTAGAATTATCACCTGTAAATTCGATGCAATCTTTTTTTGAAAACCCTTTAATAGCTTCACCTTTTTCATCTAATAATTCAACCCATAATTTTCCTGAAATATTAGCATTGATAAAAAAGAACTCTCCATTGAAAGATAATTTGGGGGTGGTTAATGTTGCAAGATCTTCTGTTTTCATAGACACAAATCCATCTCTCCTTAATGTTGCTAGTCCAGTTGTTGTAATCTCTTCGTTATTAGGAGTTAATCTTCTACCACTTAGATAAAAATAAAGCTTGTCATTTACTATTAACGGAGAGCCTGCGGCTGATTGTAAATTGCCATTATTCCATGCGCTAATAGATTCATTTACTGGCAGGAATGGGTTCATATCTTCTCTTAGCCAACTATATCCATCACGACTATATCCAACCATTATTTGATTTCTTTTTAGTATATTATTACTAGCCGCTATGTCATTTTCAGGACCTTGCCATACATTGAAAAAGCCAAGAATGATGCTTTCATATGCAATTGCATCGTGATTGTAAACTGCAGGTGAAACTTCAGGGTAGTCAGGATGTTTTTGTTCTTTCTCCCATGGTCCAAACCAAAAATTACTCAAAAGAGCTTCAGCATTTTTAGTTCCTTGAGTTGGGTCGTTACTTTCATAATAATCTCTAGCTCTTATTAATTTGTTTTGATTTACTCGAATATTATGTCTTATACTATAAATCCAATTGTTTCTAAAGGGGTTTTTATATACAGTTGAGCGATCTGCTATAGGTTTTGATGACTCTGTTTCACGCCATCTAATACCATCAATAGAGGTTTTATATCGATACCTCCATTTCCCGTCTGTTCTGATTACATTGAACATTTTATATCGTTTAGAATCAGTTGTTTCTTGTTTGTCAATCCATACAGTTGAAGCATCCCTTTCAGAATTATAATCAACAATGTTTGTACCATCTATAACACTTTGGTTTGGTTTTTCCCAATTAATTCCGTCTGATGACTCTGCATAACATGTTACAAATTCATTGTTTTTTGAGTAGCTACCACCACCAGCCATATACCACATTTTAAACTTATTGTCCTTTTCATCATACCACACGCCATCACTAAATGGTGCGGCAAAAGACGAACCTTTACTATTAATTTTCTCCCAATCTTTATCTGCTTTTAAAATTGGATTTAATGGATGATATTTAGGATAGTAAAAGGTCCTAGTCATGTTTGTGTTTTCGATTAGAAAATTATCAACAAACAATTGTCTGCCAACACTAATATTAATAACATCAGTTTTGGAGGTTAAATAAAAAGGCGTCATTCCTTTCTCCAAATCGGAAGTATAAGAACGCTTAGGGGGCCATGTTGTTGGTAGTTTTATTCCATTGTACAGAACATTATCTGATTCTGGCTCTTCATATTCAGGGGGTGTTGGAGGATTAGGATTGTGATTAACAGGTTTATCATTTTTCTCACATGCAAAACCTAATAACAGGCTTAAGAAAAAAATAAAATGCAAAGTAATAAAATTATACTTTTTCATCATTTCAATTATTTATAAAGGTTTATCAATACCAGATTCATTTAATCCTGGTCCCCCACCAGCGGTAAACCCACGACTCTCACCTGTTTCCCATGGTGAAATCCAAAAAGAATATAGCTTCCCACATTCAAGAAAAAACTTTAATCGTATTGTTTCTCCACGAAGCTGCGAAAGATTAGGCTTGTTTCTGAATTTGATTTGTTTTTTTGTGCTGTCATCTTTGCTTAGAGGAATACAATCATTCTTAGTAAAACCTTTAATCGGTTCCCCATTTTTATCTAATATTTCTACTAGCAGTTCTCCGTTTTTTACATCAGTATTTACGAAGAGATACTCACCATCAAATGAAATGTTTTCAGTAATTAGAAACCCTCTCTTTTTTTCAGCGTTGACTGACACAAAACCATCACGCCGCAACTTTGCAAGGCCAGTGGACATGTGACCATCCCAAAAGGTATCATTTTTCTTTCGACCACTTGAGTAAAAGTAAAGAGAGTCGCCTACTATAATTGGAACTCCATTTACCGATTGCATATTTCCCCAATTCCATGAACCGTCTGATTCATTCACTGCCATGAAAGGTTCGTGAGTAGGACGCTTAAAGTGGAATCCGTCACGACTATATCCTAATGAAATTTGATTTCGTTTTTGAATCCCATCGCGCTCACAAATATTGTTTTCTGGACCGGACCACACACTATAAAACCCTAAAATTATACTTTCATATGCAATTGCATCAAAGTTATAAATACCCGGTTCTACCTCTGGGTATAATTCGTGACGTAATTCTTTATCATCAGGAGTAAACCAGAAATGAATAGCTTTATCATCAACATCTTTTCTAGTCCTATGTGCTAGACTTACAGCAATTTCTGGGTCTGAATGTTCTAGGTAAGCACGTGACCGCCCAGAAACATTAGTTCCATAACGCAGGCTCAACACCCATTTTTCTGTGAATGGATTGTAAAATGCAGTTGAACGATCGTATAAGTCTCCTGATTGAGCAACCCCCTTAGACCAATTAATTCCATTAGGAGAGTATTTTAAAACAAATTGCCAGCGTCTATCAGTTGAACGACGCTCTATATTAAATAGTTTCCATCTTTTTGAAGGGTCCTTTTCATTTCTGTCAAGCCATATGGTTGCAGCATCTCGATTAGCTGTATCTGTAATATTTGTGTTTTTATATATACCAAGGTCCGGTTTAATCCAATTCTCACCATCTAAAGATTCAGCATAAGCAGTATAGAATGTTTGAGGATCTTGCTTATGTAGATCACCTGCGCCTGCAAGATACCACATTTTGAACTTGTTATCCCTTTCGTCAAACCAAACACCATCACTAAACGGAGCCGCATATAAAGCCCCTTGGGTTGTTTTTTCCCATTCTTTGTTAGGCTCAAGAACTGGATTTTTTTCATGAAACACAGGTGTGTGATATTCTTTTATAAGTGTAGATTCTTTAATTAAAAAATCATCTACAAAAAGCTGTCGTCCTGTGTTAACAACTATTACCTCTGGCTTTTTATCTAAATAAGGAACCAACATCTCTTTTCTTACTGTTGGCTCGTCGTATTTTGGTGGCCAAACTTCTGGTAGCACGATGCTATTATGAAGTGTTTGTGAAAAAATACCTGTGGAAATAAGAAAGAAAAAGAGTAAAACTGTTTTTGTTTTCATAAAAAGCATTATTTAGTATCCCGGATTATTAGAAATAATATGAGGATTTGAGTTTAATTCATTAATTGGAATAGGCAACCATTCATGTTTGTTTACTACAAAACCATTAAAGTCTGTGGCAGAAACGAACTTTTTGAAATTTGGATCAGAACCTTCCAACTCTTTAAATCTATATGAAAGCTCGCCCCAGCGCAACAAATCATAAAAGCGATGTCCTTCTAGTGCTAATTCTAAAACTCTTTCTTTTTTGACATCTTCTAGTGTAACTGAAGATAAGCTAGCTAAATTTGCTCTTTCTCGAATCTGATTAACAGCTTCCAGTGGTGTAATAGAGCTTTGTTGTCCTCCCATCAAAACTGATTCTGCATACATTAAAAGCACATCTGCTAATCTAATATATCGCCAATTCACACCGTGTGCACGAGGCTGATTGTAAACATATTCTCTAACTCCTCCTCCAACACCAATTATTTTCGGCGTACCATTAGCATTAGTTTGAGTAGGCATAGAATAATCTAATCCTTTTTTAATACCCGCTTTAAACGGATAAGCCATAGGGTTTGAAGTTGTTCTGAATCCAGATTTCTCATTTACTGGAGGATATATATCCTCCCATCTCCAACCGCCAGGTCCATCAAGACGTTGCCCAGGTCTCAACTTCACCTCTTCTGCAAGATCATCAAACATTAATGTCGAAAACATTCTAAGGTCTGTGAATCCGTCCTTGTCAATTGAAGAAACAAATGCATTGTAAAGCCAATCATGGACTACTCCTTCATAACCAACTCCAGCTCCAGGTAGCATTAAACCTCGTGAATCGAACGCCAAACCTGAAGTAGATAGTCCTGGGTTAAATGAGGTGTTTTCAACATCTCCTAGGAATTGAAATTCTAATATTGACTCTTCATTGTTTTCATGAACTATATCAAAATTATCGCTATATTCACTCTGTAAACGATATTGTCCATATATACCTGTTATTATATCTCCAAATTCTTTTGCAGCTTCATTATAATATGTAGTGTTAGCTCCTCCAAATTGAGGCTCGATTCCACTTTTATATAAATAGCTCTTTCCTAGAAGTGCAGCTGCCCCACCTTTTGTAACACGCCCTATTTCACCATCACTCCAAAATCCCTTAGAAGGTAATAGCTCTTTTGCTTTGATTAAATCTTCTTCAATTAATTTCCATACCTCAGATGATGACTCAATTGGTCTTACATAGTCTGCTGAATTTCGCGGCATCTGTCTTATCGGTGAGACTTGTCTGAAATTTATCAACAAATAAAAATGTGCAAAAGCTCTCATAAAGTAAGCTTCACCTAAGTAGGCATTCTGTAATTCTGTATTTGTTCCAAAATTAATTGTCGGGGCCATTTCAATAATGTATGATGCTTGAGATGCAGTTGTGTACATTAAAGTATATGGTTGTTCAATTGTGTAATAACTAGGATTTAAATTTTCACCAAACATACCTGGTTTTCCATAGTCTGAATTACTTGATGCCTCATCCGAACGAATAATTTGAGTTTTTGAACCAGATGCTCCCAATGCACGTTGTGTAGTTAAGTAGCCATACATAGTAACAACAGCATGATTAACACCTTCTGGAGTGGTAAAGTAAGTTTGCATACTTGGCTGATTAGGATTAATAGCCAGTTCATCAAAGACATCATTACAAGACAATAAACCTGCTGTAATTAAAATAAGCGCTGATATTTTATATAATACTGATTTCATGATTAATTTAATTTAGAATGAAACATTAAAACCGAATGTGAAAGTCCTTGCATTAGGGTAAGCATTGTAATCAACACCTCTCGAAAATAATACATTGGAACTTACCTCTGGATCATTACCTGAATAGGCTGTAATAGTTAATAAATTCTGCACACCAGTGTAAAATCTTAAGCTGTTTATGCTAAACTTCTCAACAATGCTTCCTGGTAATGAGTAGCCTAATTGCAAATTCTTCAATCTAAGATAAGAACCATCTTCAATATAGAACTCACTTGGTAAAGAATTTCCACCAGTAGTGTTTTGTGTTTTCATAATTGGGATATTGGTTTTTAAATTATCTATTGACCAAGAATTTAAGGCATCTCTAACAACATTATTTGAATAATCAAAATAATATGTGTATTTCTTTGCGTTAAAAATGTCATTCCCGTATACCCCTTGCCAAAACATAGTAAAATCAAAATCCCTATAAGTTAAAGTAGCATTAAATCCATAATTGAAATCAGGAATAGGATTACCAATGATCTCTTTATCGTCTGCATTAACTATGCCATCATTATTATTATCAGAAAATATAAAATTACCATCTGCATCAAATCCATCTATAGTATATCCATAAAATGATCCTATCGGATATCCCGGTTTAGTAATGGAGGCTCCATCGTTAAAGAAACTTGATAAAGCTCCTGATGTTATCGGTTGTACGTTAGTTCCAAGTGCCAAAACTTTGTTTTTTAATGTTGATATATTAGCATTCAAATCAAAACCAAAGTCTTTTGTAAGTTGTTTACGATACCCTAAATCAAACTCCCACCCTCTATTCTCTACCGAGGCTGAATTTACATAAGGTTTTTCTCGCGAACTATTAATTTCAAAGATTTGTCCAGAAGAAAGGTTTAAGTCAATTTGTGTCAATAAATCGACATTCTTTTTGATAAAATATTCGATATTAAAGGTTAATGAATTGTCAAAGAAGCTGGTTTCGATTCCAAAGTTCGAAGTTTTAGAAGTTTCCCATTTTAAATCTTTTGATTTTAAATACGCTGCACGTCCATCAACATATCTTAGACCATTAAATGAATATGGAATTGGTCCATATGCGATGGCGTCAAAATTATAAGGTGAAAGAAAATTTGCACCCAATTTACCATAGCTTGCTCTAACTTTCAGTTTAGACATAATAGGATTTTCAAACCACGGTTCCATGTGTATGTTCCAACCACCTGATAACGATGGGAAATAACCAACTCTATTATCTTTGTGGAATTTTGAGGATTCGTCTCGCCTAATGCTTAGTGACAAAAGGTATTTATCTGCAAAATCATAATTTAATCTTGCAAAATAAGATAAAAGTGCAGCATCTGAATCACCTGCAGAAATTTTACCATCTGCACCATTAAATCCAGTTATATTTGTTGCACCTAAGTCATTTATCGTACTCATAGACATGTTTCGATAGAACTCTCTCATCCAACTAGTACCTATTAAAGCATCTATATTATGCTTCCCGAAATTATTGTTATAAGTTATTATGTTATCTATTGTGTAGTTTAATTTAGAACCTCGCGATTCAGAAATACTATTACGTGTGTTTCCATAATCTTTATTGGGAGTTCCATCAGGGTTCCAGAGACTATAGTATTCAGGTACATGAGAATAACTATGACCTGCGCTGTAATCTCCACTCAAAGATACTTTATACTTTAATCTCTTAGTAATTTCGAAAACACCTGAAACCCCTCCAATTATACCAGTTGATTTTGAAGATACATCTCTATTGTATAATGGGGCTAATTTATTTTGCTCCTTTCCATCTGCAGGATCAATATAATAGTCTGGACCACCTGATGTAAATCTTCCTTGATCGTCATATACAGGGAGGGTGGGAAGAGCGATGTTAAATGGAGTTGTTGGGCTTGTGTTTTTATGAGTTAATGCAATATTTTCACTTAAAGTAAAAATACCTTTCTTAAGGGTAGAATTAACTCTAAAGTTATAGCGTTTATACCCAGATAAAATAGTCATTCCTGTTTGATCAAAATATCCAGCACTAGTGCTATATGTAGAATTCTCTCCTCCTCCTGATATACTAGTATTTAAATTATAAATTGGTGCATATTGAAGATACAAGTCTTGCCACTGAGTATTAATATTAGGATTTGTTGGATTATCGTTTTCAGGGGCGTGGGGCAATCCACTATTGTCAGATACTTCATTAGCAAACGAACGCCACTCTGACGCACTTAAAAAATCTAATGTTCTTGTCGGCTTTTGAAAACCATAAGAAGCGTCTATTTCGACTATTGGAGCACCTTTTTTACCTTGTCTTGTGGTAATAACAACTACACCATTTGCAGCTCGAGAGCCGTAAATTGCCGCTGCAGAACCATCTTTTAGAACTTCAATAGATTCGATATCATTTGGATTGATTGAACTAAGACCACTATTAGAAAATGCCCCGTCTACTATATATAGAGGTTCAGTATCACCAAAAGAGGCTGCTCCTCTAATTACGATACTGACATTAGCCCCAGCAATTCCGCCTTGTTGTACAACATCTACACCCGTTGTTCGGCCTTGCAATGCCGAAGCCACATTACCCGAAACAAATTTACTCGTTTCTTTAGTTGATATAGAGGCAACAGATCCTGTAAGGCTCGATTTTTTTTGGACACCGTATCCAACAATTACTACTTCATCCAGTAATTCAGTGTCTTCGCTTAATGCTACATCTATTACTTTTTGCCCATTAACTGGTATTGTTTTCGGAGCATATCCAACATAAGAAACAACTAGAGTTGCATTAGGAGGAACGTTGGCAAGTGTAAAGTTGCCGTCAATATCAGTAACTGTACCTTGAGAAGCGTTCCCCTCTACAATAACAGTTGCGCCAATGACTGGTTCATTGAACGTTGCATCGGTTATGGTTCCCGTCACTGTAATGTTTTGGGCAA
>CAZVEI010000051.1:0-9695 GCA_964626295.1 uncultured Alkalibaculum sp. | reverse complement strand
AAGAAAAAACAAGATAGATATTATTGTAGCTGTAGAGGTTATGTCATTGTTGTTTATTTTGCCTGTTTATTTAATTCAGAAATTAAGTCGATAATACCAGAACCACATAAGCCATAAGGAGCGCATGAACCAATAACGTCTAATTGCGCAACAAAGGTATCTGGATCAATATGAACTGCTTCAATGGCTCCATTTGCGGCTCTCATACCACAAGATATTTCTCCACCTTCAAATGCTGGTCCAGCTGAACATGCACAAGTCATTAAAAAATCTTTATTGCCAAATACAATTTCTCCATTCGTACCTAAATCGATTAGGATTGAACTCTTTTCCGTTTCTCTCATACCTGCAGCTATAACTCCTGCAGAAATATCCCCACCTACATAACTAGCAACAGAAGGCGAAATGATGACTACAGCATCTTTATTGAGGCTTAATCCTACATCATCTACTAGAATTTTCACATCCTCTGTAGTAGTAAAGACAGGAATATAAGGTTCTCTTCTAAGGTAATCAGAATGCACTCCTAAAAGCAAATGAGACATAGTTGTATTTGCTGAAGCGGCAAAAATCAATATATCTTCTTGTTTTACTCCATGATTATTGCATAATTCATTTATTAGGGGATTTATGCTTTCCTCTACTATAGCTTCTTTTAAATTTTTAAGTCCATTCTTTTTGGTAGAATACACAATTCGATTGATCACATCTGCGCCGTATTTCGATTGCGCATTAGCACACGAGACTTCACCTAATATCGTGTCATCGTGAAAGCTGATTAAACAAGCAGATACAGAAGTCGTTCCAATGTCAACTGCAACGCCATAAACTTGGGTATCACCTTGTGGTCTAATATCTACTAGACGTATAATTCCTCGCTCTTCTACATAAATAATTGAGACATTAAAATCACTTTTTCTTAAGACGTAAGGTATCTTTTTGAGCAAAGATACGCCGATTTCTACATGGCCACAATCTAATTCTCTTGCAACAAATTTTTTGATTCGCGTTACATCGGAAATATTGTCATCTAAAGTAGGTAGATCTAGTTGAATATCCAAAATGCTTAAGTTTTTCACAGAACCGTGAACTTTAGAAAACTCTTCTCTTAAATTATAGTATTTGGTTAAATCTTTATCGCTTCTTTTTTCCACTCGAATATGTGTTACTTCTAAAATAGATTCCTTTGGAACCTCCACAACAATAGGCTCATTAACTGTACTCTGGCAAGCTAAAATAAATCCTTGTTCTGACTGCTCATCACTGAGACTATGACCACTTGATAGCGTGCCAACTTGACCCTCTATAAGTTTCACTTTGCACTTTCCGCAGGTTCCACTTCCATTACATGGTGCATCAATATGTACACCTGCATTTCGTATTACATTTATGAGAATGTCATCTTCATTTGCTTGAATTACCTTAACCTCTTCAGGTAATCTTAATTCAATATCCAATATAATTCCCTCCAGTATTTACAAATAGCTTTAAAAGCTAGTGTATATTCTTCTCATGTATATTATATCGTTTTTTTACTCTGGAAAGCAATGTGTAATTATCTATAGTTAACTTCTTATACATTTATTTTTACCTACACAAAGAGGTGGTCTTAAAACCACCTCTTTTATAAATCATATTCTCTTGTAGCTCATTCTTATAATTCTAAGTAAGAGTCAGCGTATAATGTATTACCTAAAATAACGTCAGCAGTTTTGATCGCTTCCATTAATTTTGCATCACATGGGTTTACGATAGCTGAAGTTAAACCAGCTTGCATAGCCATTGCGATCATATAAGCATCCATTATAGGTCTTAATGCTTTTGGTGCACCATTAGAAATATTACTTAATCCACCTGTTGTTTTTAAGCCCATTTCAGTAAGCATAGTAATAGCTTGGAACATTTCTACTTGTTTTTCTTGCATTCCTTTGATTACTAAGAATAATGGGTCAAATAGCATGTCATCAGTATCCATGCCAGCTTCCATTCCTCTTTCAAGCATCTCTTGACAATATGCCATTCTTTCGTCGTTATCTCTTGGAACGCCTTCTTTACTACAAAGTGCGATAACCATAGCATCATTAGCAGCAGCTAAGTTAATATTGTCTGCTCTTTCGCCTGCATCAGCTGAGTTAACGATAGGTTTTCCTTTTGAACGATTGTACACTTTAATACCAGCTTCAATAGCTTTAGTATTAGCTGTATCTAATGCAAGTGGCACGTTGTCAAATTCATTTTGAAGAATTTGAACCATCCATTGCATGATTTCTTCGCCATTTTTTTCTGCTGGACCGATATTAGCATCTAAATAAGTTGCGCCACAGTCAAGTTGTTCTTTACCTCTTTTTAAAATTGGAGCTGGATCTCTTTCTTCAATTGCTTTTCTGATAACTGGAGAGATACAGTGAATACGTTCGCCAATAACCATAAATTTTCCCATAATAAACCTACTTTCTTAATTTTTATATTAGATTAGTGCCTATTACGCTAATTCATTAAGGAATTTTGGAAGTTGCATTGCCTCTTCAGGTCCTACGATAATTTCCCAACCTGGTAATTCTTCTTGTAAATCACCTTTTAATACAGCAACTTTACCTGGAAGAACAAGTTTCTTAACTGTTAATTTATCTGCGATACCAGTTTCTTTAACTGCATTTGCGATAACGCTTGCACCAAATTTACCAGCAGCCCAAGAAGTTAATACTGAGTATCCACCTGCATCAGGAATTAGTAACCATGCTGGTGCTTTTGCACGTTCGATTTCGCCAGATACAACGAAGTATGTAAGAGCAAAGTCAACAGTTAAAAGAACTGGAGAATCTTCTTTAGGGTTAGCATATTCGTAAACTTTAGGTTCAACTCTCATTGGTTTTTGAGGATCTGTGAAGATATTTTGTCTTAATCCAAAGAAAGGTAATGCTTGTGCATAATTTATGTCATTTACTACGATAATAGAACCGTATTTAAGAACATACGTAGCTGCTAAAGCACTTTCTAAGTATGGATCTCCACCTGCTAATTCATTTACAAATACGATAGATGGGTAACCTAATACTCTATCTCCACCTGTAATAGCTGTTCTTCTGATTTCAATTGTGTTTTCGAATGTTTTAGCCATGCTTGCTGTGCTAGGATTTAAGACTAACTCTTTGTAGTCTGCAGCGTGTGCAGCTTCTACTAGGCTGTACATGTCTTCGACTGTATCAGCAGATAATCCTAATACTGCACCATTGCCTTTTGCAAGTGCTACCATATCATTGATATTATCTTTGTTTGCACCAACTAAAACTGGTTTTGCAGCTTTTACAAGAGCAAGAGCTTCTGTAGCAACAGCAACGTCAGCACATACAAGTACAACAACCTTGTTTAATGCAGCTACTTTTTCAACAAGCTTGATGTATTTATCTTTATCGCCGTCGAACTTAACACTAACTGCTTCTGCATTCATTTGTTCGCCGATTCGTTCGTAATCAACTTTTTGAATATTTGCTATTTTTGCATCAACTACATCATCAGCCATAGAATCAGCAAACTGAACAGCAATCAAAGGTCTGTTTACTAATGTTTTTTCGTGTCTAAATAATACTGTTTCGCCACCTAGTTTTCTTTCAGCGTCACCAGTTCCAACAGTAATTGTTTTCATTGGTGGAGCTGTAGCCTCTGCAAGTTTTTCTTTTGCTTCGTCAGATATATGTGGACACTTTTCAATTTCTACTGCACCAGATGCTACTTTCATAGAGAATGCCATACAAGTAGGGAAACCACATTCCTTACAGTTGGTTCTTGGTGTTAATTTAAATATTTCAATTCCACTTAAAGCCATTATCGTTATACCTCCTTAATGTAAATGATTATCCGATTATACCTTGAACATAAGTTTTCATAGTTTCTAAAGATTTTGGATGTCTTAAAATTACTGCGTCAGATCCTGAAGCCATACAAGCAGAAGCTGTAGAAATTTCCATGTGGATACCTCTTTCTTCTGTTGAACCCCAAGCTGGAGCATCTTCTTCCGATGCGATTGATTCTTTAACAGACCAAGCTTCTGTAGATACAGGAGTAATAATTGGCATTTGTAATGTCACATCATTTTGACCTAGTGCAGCTAAAAGAATTCTATCCATAGTAGAAGTTACATACTCAAAACCATAACCTACTGTAGCAGCACCAACATTCATGACAATATCTTCTTTCTTTACGCCAAGTTGAGTTAAAAGAATATTTAATTGTTTTGCTAAGTTGATATCAACTGAAGACTCAGCACCTACTTTTTGTTTGTAAGCTAATCCAGCTGCAGCTCCAACTGTTTTGTAGTTATCTTCTGTTGCAGAAACTACTAGGATATTTTTTCCTTCAAGAGCTTCAGATACTGCTTTAAACACTTCAGCATCCTTCTCAGCGTTATTGCATCCACCAATAGCTAGTGGAAGAGAAATGCTTTCCGCAACTTTCTTTGCTAATTCAGCACATTCTGCAGCGCTTTTATTGTCTCCAGATGGGTCAGCACCTATAAATCTTAGGTAAATGAAGTCTGGAGCATATTTTTCTTCTACTAATTTTGCCCAAGCAGCAGCATCGTTTTGAACATCGCCATAAATACCATTAAAAGCGTCAATCCAATCTGTTGGTGCAGTGTCAAGAATTTCTAATCCTAATTTTGGTGCTTGACCTTCTGCTCCATCAAAACTATGTAGTGGTAATGCAGTTCTTCCACCGATAGTTATGGCTTTGTCACCAGTACCAATTACTACTTCACTAATCTTTCCATTATACTTTTTTGCAACTTTGTTGTAAGCCAATGTGTGAACCTCCTTTTAAATAAGTTCTAGTTTATTTAGTATATCTTTTAATGCCTGTTTTGATATAGAATCATCAGGCATTTGTACTAGCGGGATACCTTTTGCATCATATTCTGAAATCGCTGGATCTAATGGCACAACACCGAGTAGATTCAAGTTTTGATTTTGAATTTCCTCCATAATGGAATCTGTCAGTTCACCATTTGGCGCTTTATTAACTATTAATCCAACTTTTGGAATATTTAATTTTAATTCTTCTGCAAGCACTTGAATTCTACCAACAGCTTGTATGCTTCTTCTGGAGTAATCGCTTACTAATAATAACAAGTCCATATTCCCTACAGTACCTCTGCTGATATGTTCCATACCTGCTTCATTATCGATTATAACATGGCTATAGTTAGTTGATAATTTTTCTATTTGGCGCTTCAAAATACTATTAATAAAACAATAACAGCCTTCTCCTTGAGTTCTACCCATGACTAACATGTCAAAACCATTACCTTCACTAACAACAGAGTTTAGCTGATACTCTAGATATTCATTTTTTGTCATTCCTGCAGGTATTGGCGTCCCTTTTCTTTCAGCCCAGTTAGCTTCTTCTCGTATGTTACCAATATCTTGTTCTACATCAATTCCTAAAACTTCATTGAGATTAGAGTTGGAGTCTGCGTCTACTGCTAAAACAGGACCTTTACCAGCTTGAACTAAATAATGGATAATCAAACCAGTCAAACTAGTTTTACCAGTACCGCCCTTCCCAGCAACGGCAATTCTTTTGTACATGTTTTTGCCTCCTTATTTTGTAAAATGGTGTATAGTGCACCTTATGTCAATTTTATAATTAGCTCTCGCAAAACAACATTATATTAACCATATCTATTATAACAAATATTCACCCTAATAGACAAGTTTTATCTGCATTTTTACTATATTTTAATAATACATTTTAATACAATATTTTTGTTTTTTTGCTTGAAATGACTAACGGGTCGCTGAGTGCAGCGACCCTATAGCTAAGACCTTCTTGAGGTCAATTAATTACATTAATGGATCTAAAGCCAAGGCTGGATGTCCTTTTTGTTGTAAGAATTCTAACATACTTTCAGAATCTGTAGCGATTGTTTCATCACAAATCATATCTGAGAAATTGTCTATATCGTATAATTCTTTAGCTGCTTTATTTAATCTTTCAGCTACATCATCTTTTAATTCTTTTGGCATCCAAACGATTCTTGCGATACCGCCTTCAGCGCTCATGAATTTCTTAGAAGCGATGAAATGTCTACCATGACCCATGAATCCTGGAGTTTGAACTCCACCACCAGTCATAGATGCTAACTCACCAAATGTCATTCCTACTGGTGTTGAATCAGAGAATTCACGATTTACAATAACTACGCCATTTGCTTCTGGTACAATACCACAGATACACTCGAAGCAACCACATGAAGTCATTGGATCTTCAAGGATAGAGTACATTGATACTCTAGAAACAGCACCTTGAGAGATAGATTCTACTGCATCATTCATAGATTTCCAGATACCTTTTACTTCGTCTTCTAAACCGTCTTTAATTACAGGTTGAGCAGATCCAGTTGGGTCTAATTCTTTTGTAGCTTTAGCATCTAACCAGCTTACTGCACCACAAAGACCTAATCTTTCAGGTGTTACGATACAAACGTGTGCTGGAGCAAAAGATTGACATAAAGAGCAAGAGTAGAATGTATCTACGCTTTCGTCTGTTAGAGATTCTAATCTTTCATCTCTAGCTTTGTATCTTGGGAATGCTATTTCTTCTTCTAAAGCAGCTACTTTATCAGCGTCAGTATAAATTGTAACTTGGCATTTATCTACTACTGTATCAAATTCGTCTTTCATTTTAGCGTAGATAACTTCACCAATATGTTTTAATCTGAAGCCTTTTTCAAACGCTTCTTTTCCAATACGGATCCAAGCGATATTTCTTTGTCCTATATGCATTACGCCTTCTGTGTAGTTCATGAAATAGTGCAATCTTCTTTCTAATACTGGTTCAAAGTCAGATTGCATTGCTTTACCAGCTACATCTACAACAACAGCTAATGGCAAATTATAAGGAATTTTATCAGCAGTGTCAATGTCTGGTCCAATAACTTCGATTTTGTGATCTTCTACTTCATTAAGGTCTTTCATTCGAACTAATTCGAAAGCTTTTGTCTTGTTTCCACCAAACTCAGAGTGCATATCAGCTTTACGGATTCTTTCACCTTCAAAAGCTGAAGCTACGCCAACTGGTACATCGATTTTTGTAACTTTGATTTTAATGTCTCTTGCTTCTAATGAAGTAGCGACTGTTTTTTCGTGATCTGGTTGGTATAAAAGTAGTGTAGGAACTTCTGGAACTGGAACATCAAGAACACATGGGAAGCCCAATTCAATAGCAGCAGCACCTGCAGAAACTAAAATTTCATTGATATCGCCAAATACGTTTACAAATGCTTTTACTCTGTTTTTAGTGTATTCTTTATGTGCTTGTAAATCTCCAGGAGCAACTGCACCAAAGATTAAACTTGCTCTTATAGCTACTGATACAGCGTGAATTACAGCAGTCAAATCATATCCTAATGGAACAACACGTAGGTCGAAGCCCATTTTTACGCCTTCTTCTAAACATTGGTCGATAACTTTACCAACTAAGAAAGTAAGAAGACCTTTTTCTTGATATTCTTTTACGATTTTAGCAGCTGTAGCGCTATCTTTGCATTCTCCGATGATAACTGGTACACCAGGAATATCACCTGTTACCAAAGGTACACCAAGAGATCTTACTTGAGCATCTGATAAATGTCCTTGGATTGGAGCTTTGTATGGTTCATCATCTGATACGTATTTTAATACTTCAATAATTTCTGATGCTACAGCTGTGCCAAGGCCAGCAGTCAAAGCATCTTGTAAGTGAGTTGTTTCGTTGATCAAACTTTTTGCTATACCAACTGCAGCTTCTAATTCACCAAGTGTAGTGATTTTTTTGCCTGTAGCTGCATAAATTACTGGCAATGAATAAGCTGTATTTGGAAAGCTTACGCTAGCATCTTTGCCCTTTTCATCGATTGCCTTTTGTACTAATTGACCTGCTAGTTCTACTGCTTGGTTTGCACCTGTGTATATAACCTTAAACAGATTCATTCTGCTTATCCTCCTTTTACTATCTCAAACTTTACTAAAATTAATTAACGCTATCTAACAGTTTTTGAGTAATCTCTTTAATTGCTGCTTGTAGGGATTCACTAGCCTTGTAGGAGGATGTATTTTCACGGTCTGATACGCTGATTTTTTTATCGTAGTAGATAAAACCTAAAGCGTTGTCTTCTCCTACATGGCCTTTAATGAATTCCTCATCGTCCTTTTCGGTTATCTTATTTCCAATTACCATTACATTGCTTACCCCGATGTCTCCAGCAAGTTTTTTTACTTTGTCGTACGTTTGGATACTTCTTTCACCAGGTTCAACAACTGTAATAAACGCATCCACGCCACTAGCAGTCCCTCTACCTAAATGCTCTATGCCAGCTTCCATATCCATAATGACTACGTCTTTTTCCCTAAGAATTAGATGAGTCATAAGATTTTTCAAAAGAACGTGTTCAGCACAAACGCAACCAGTACCGCCTGCATCTACACTACCCATTACCAAGACCTTTATCCCATCAAACATGGTTGCATACCTTTCAGGTATATCGTCTACTTTGGGGTTTAGTTTAAATGTAGACCCGTAAGTTCCACTTGGCGCTCCTGTACGTTCTTCTACCAAATCTTTCATTTCTGAAATTGGTATGATTTTAGATGCATCTCCTGTATCCATTCCTAATGCCAATGCAAGGTTGGCATCTGGATCTGCATCTACAGCAAGAACATTGTATCCTAATTCAGCAAAGCTTCTGCATAGTGCGGCGGAGAGAGTCGATTTGCCGACTCCGCCTTTTCCTGTAATAGCAATTTTCATTTAATCACCTATATTCCTAAACTATGTTCTGAACTATTGTCACCTATTTTTTAAATTATATCCCTAAGCGAGTTCTTTTTTCTTCTATACGGTCGATCATAGCTTGAGCAAGTTGAATTGGATCTTCATTTACAAAGAATTTAGCTCCAATTTTTTCTTCAATTCTGTTTGTCAATAAATCTGTGAAATTAGCTGAACCAGTTACTGGAGGTGTTACTCCTAAAAATACATCTACACCAGATGTAACGAAATAAGTACCAATAGCGATAGCCTTTTCACTCATCCACTCTGGAGCTGCTCCAACTACTGGAAGCACAGAGTTGTCTACGCCTAAATACTTAGCAACTTCACTTACAAGTAGAAGAATTCTAGTATTGTCTACACATGATCCCATATGTAAAACTGGTGGAATACCAACTCTTTCACATACTTCTTTAAGTCCTCTGCCTGCCAGTTCTTTTGCTTCAAATTCCATTAAGCCTGCTTTTGCTGCTGCTTGTGCTGCACAACCAGTTGTTACAACAATGATGTCGTTTTTGATCATTTCCCTCATAATTGTAAGGTGGCTATTGTCGTGAGCAACTCTTGGATTATTACATCCTACAACGCCAGCTGCACCTCGAAGTACTCCAGACATAATACAGTCAGCAAGTGGTTTTACTGTACCAGATTGATCAACGTTGCTGTTTACAACTTTATCTAATCCGCCAACAATTGTATTGATGCTAAATCCTGCTATTGCTTTGCTTTTGTCTTCTGGGATTAATACTTTGTTTTTATCTCTGTTTTTGTAATTTAAAACAGCTTCTCTAACGATTTCTGTTGCAATTTCTAATGCGCGTTCTTCATCAAATTCGATGAATCTAGCGCCTTCCATTTTTGCTTTTGGAGAAGTAGCTATAAATTGAGTG
>CAZVEI010000050.1:8255-9874 GCA_964626295.1 uncultured Alkalibaculum sp. | reverse complement strand
AGATGACTTATTTAACACCATTGAAAAACATGCTGCAGATGGAATGGATTTTATGGCCATACACTGTGCACTAAACCTTGATATGATTCATACCCTCCAAAAAACCGGCAGGGTAACAGACGTAGTAAGTAGGGGCGGATCCTTTTTAACAGGTTGGATGCTTGAAAATCAAAAGGAAAATCCATTGTACGAGGAGTTCGATCGTCTCTTAGAAATTATGAAAGCTTATGATGTGGTGCTCAGCATTGGAGATGCCATTCGCCCTGGTTCTACTGCAGATTCATTGGATCAGGCACAAATAAAAGGCTTAATGGTTGCAGGAGATCTTACAAAGAGAGCTTTAGAAAAAGGCGTTCAGGTAATGATTGAGGGACCAGGTCATGTACCACTTAATCACATAAGAACGACTATGGAATTACAAAAGAAATTATGCCACAATGTCCCTTACTACATATTAGGCTTTTTAGCTACAGATATCGCACCTGGCTACGACAATATTACTGGTGCAATAGGTGGAGCATTTGCTGGTATGTATGGTGCAGATTTCCTCTGTTATTTAACACCAGCAGAACACTTAGGTTTGCCAAATGAAGAGGATGTAAGGACAGGAGTAATATCTACTCGAATAGCAGCTAGAGCAGCAAATATTGCTCGGAAAAGGCCACATGTATTACAAGGTGAATACAATATGAGCAAAGCAAGAGTAGATAACGATATTCAGGCACAAATAGACCATGCAATCTATCCAGACAAGCTAAAGAAAGCCCTAGCAAGCGGTATGCAGGATGTCAATGGCATAGAAGACGAGGCTATGCAAGTTGCAGCTAAATATTTTTTAAATAAGTAAAAGTAAGCCACAAGAACTGTAGAAAGGATGTTGATAATCCCTTTCTGCAGTTCTCTAATATATGAAATGATTTAAGGAGCGATTAGAGATGAATGATCTTTCAAGCTATATAGGTGGAATAGAGCCTTTGGATTTAGAGTGGAAGGACAGAGCTCATGAGTATTTAGAAACATTGGCTATACCTCATTGGAGTTTAGGTGTGGTAATGGATATAGCCGAACAATTAGCTGCTATACAAAAGACTTTAAAACCAACTGTTGAGAATAAATGCGTCATTCTAATGGCGGGAGATCATGGGGTTGTAGAAGAAGGGGTCAGTGCTTGTAAAAAAGAGGTCACTATTGAGATGATTGACAACTTATCCCATAGAGGTGCTAGCATTAACGCCTTGGCAGATACAGTTCATGCAGATGTGATGGTGGTCGATGTTGGCGTTGCAGTAGATTTAGATGACTATGTTAAACAGGGAGCTGTAATTCCTTGGAAAGTTGGATATGGTACTAGAAATATGAAAAAAGGACCAGCCATGACCCTTGAAGAAGCTGAGAAATCCATCCTAGTAGGAATTAAGGCTGTAGAAAAAGCGATAAATGAGAAATCAGCTCAATTAATTGCCACAGGAGACCTTGGAATAGGCAATACCACGCCTAGTAGTGCCATACTATCTGTAATGACTGGGCAAAAGGTAGCAGATGTGACTGGTAGAGGTACGGGTATTGACGATAAGAGATTGAAAAATAAAATTAAGGTTATTGAAGAAGCTATTGAACTA
>CAZVEI010000050.1:3805-8208 GCA_964626295.1 uncultured Alkalibaculum sp. | reverse complement strand
GAGGTATAGCAGGGGTGATATTAGGTTGCGCATATTATAAGATTCCTGTTGTAGTAGATGGCCTTATTTCTACAGCTGGAGCATTGATTGCCTATGGTTTAAACTGTAATACTGTAGATTATATGATTGCTGGACACAAATCTCAAGAACCAGGTCACAATTATATGTGGGAATCCTTAAATCTAAAGCCTTTATTGGATTTAGGATTTAGACTAGGTGAAGGGACAGGCGCAGCTTTGGCTATGAATATTGTCGAGGGGGCTGTTGCAGTAATCAATAATGTCTTGAGTTATGAAGCAGCAGGGGTGACACCTGGTGCTTAATATGGAGACTAAAGGCAATGAAGTACAGTATTTAGAAGACTTGGCTACTTCTTATTGGAACTCAGAGGTTTTGTTTTCGGCAGTACAGTTAGATATTTTTTTCAATCTACAGGAGCCTATAAGTTTACATAATATTTGCGAGATTTATGGATGTAATATCGGTTTTATGAAGCGATTTTTAGATGTGTTGATTGCATTAGACTTAATCAAAGAGTTAAATGGAAAGTACAGTAATTGCGAAATGGCAAATGAGTACCTAGTTAGAGATAAAGAAATGTATCAAGGGGATTCTATTCTTTGGCGAAGAGAATTAAAGAAGCAGTGGGAATGCCTTACTGAAACCATAATGAAGGGGAAGAGAATCCATTATATCCCTGAAGACAGTGAAAAAGAGTTAATGAAGCGAAACCAGAAGTATATTAGTGCAATGGATGCTATCTTAAAGGAGAAAGCAAGAAAAATTGTATCTATGTTTAAAGGCATAGAGTTAGAGGGACAAATTCTGGATGTTGGCGCTGGATCTGGCTCATTTAGCATTGAGTTTTTAAGAAAATTCCCACAAATGAATGCATGTCTTCTCGACTTAGAGAATGTGATTAGAATTGATATGGAAAGGTATAAGGGTTTACGTTCCATTCAATACCACGTGGAAAATATTTTGGAAGAATGGACTATACAAGGCCAATATAAAATTGTCATTCTGTCTAATATAGTACATGCATATTCAGAACCTGAAGTAAGACATATTCTAAAACAAGCTGTTCAACATCTCTCACAAGGGGGGTATATGGTCATTCATGACTTTTTCTTTGAACACAGTACCCTAAAAGCTAGATTGTCTGATTTAAATATGATGATTAATACGTATAATGGAAAAGTCTACTATGGAAAATGGATTTGTGAATGCTTGGAAGATTTGGGTTTGGTAAGTAGTCGGTTGATTTGTTTGGAAGGAGATACAAGTGTGGTATTTGCTTCAACGGAAAGCAGAGCATTGGAGCCTTTGTGTATTGAACGTGAAGCATAGATATTTATAAAATATTGTTTTGAAAGACGTTTAGGAGTGATTTAATGCGTATTTTATTCGTGCAAGCAATATCTACAGAGGCTACGGCGACAGAAATGGTATACCCCATTGGACTTGTCACCTTAGCTAGTATGATAAAAGAAGAATATGAAGTAGAGATCTTAGATTTAAATGTGGAAGAGGATCCTTATAAAGCCCTAAAAGAAAAACTTATGAATTTTGATCCCTCTGTCACATTCATCTCTCTTAGAAATATTGACCCATTAGGAAATAAAATGACTTCCTTGATTCCTCAATTTGGCGTAGCCGTAAAGATGTTAGCTGCATTAAAACCAGAGATAAAAATAATAGCAGGAGGAACTGGATTTTCACTGTTTCCAAAAAGAATCATGGAGATGTTTCCAGAAATCTCCTTTGGTATTATTGGAGAAGGGGAAAATTCAATTTTGCAACTTCTGCATCATTTAGAGAATCCAATAGACGTAAAAGGTCTATGTTATCGTAAAAGTGGCATGGTACATATGAATGAACCTTCTAAAGATTTTCGTATGGATGTAGATTATGTTGTTCCCGATAGAGACTTAGTTGATGTGTTTAAATATCAAAGGAATACTTATGTTCAGAGTATTGGGGTAGAGACAAAACGAGGCTGTCCTTATTCGTGTAGTTATTGCGTCTATCCAAACTTACAAGGAAAGAAACTTCGCTGCAGGGATCCTAAAGAAGTGGTAGATGAGGTTGAGCTTTTAAATAAGAAATACGGAATTAAAAGGGTTCATTTTACGGATCCAGTAGTAAATATACCTGCAGGACACATGGAAAGTATTTGCCAGTTATTAATCAATCGGGATGTAAATATTAAATGGAGTGGCTTTTTTAGAGAAGATATGTTAAATGAATATAATGCAGACTTGTTTGTACAATCAGGTTGTGAATGTTTTTCTTTTTCACCCGATGGATTAACAGATAAGGCAATGGACGTGTTAGGAAAGAATATGACCGTAGACGATGTTAAAAAGGCAGTTAAAATAGCAGCAAAAACTGAAATCGTAAGCGTCTATCATTTCATGATTAATATTCCAGGGGAAAATGAAGAAACATTAAAAGAGGGAGAAGCGTTGTTAAATTGGATTTACGACGAACACAGCCATAACAGAAATTTGGGAACCATTGTATTAAACAATATTCGGATTTATCCTAACACACCAATTTGTGATATAGCAATAGAAAATGGAGTCGTACAAAAAAGTACTAATTTATTGTACCCTACTTACTATAATCCTGAACCGTATAGCAGTTTGCGATATGAACTGGAAGCAAAACACCTGTGTAGAAATGTTTTCATGTGGCAGGAGGTCTGTGATTTATGAAAATCTTACTCTTAGAACACCCGAGGGAAATTCCCAAAGAAAATATAAATGATATCGCCAATGCACCTCTTTCTTCTAGTCTGTTTACGGCTTACATTGCCGGAATACTGCAAGTTGAAAATGAAGTTAAGATTATAGAAGCTTATTTAGAGGACTTGGATTATGAACACATATACAAAGAGATTGAAAAATATCAGCCAGATGTCCTTGGCGTTCACTTTTTTTACCAATGGAATGGTGGAGAAAAACTGTATCATTTTTTGAAAAATATAAAGGAAAAAAAACTGACAAAGTATACATACGGTTATGGGTATTACTCAAATTTTGCATACAAAGAAATTCTATCCTCATGTAGTGAAATAGATGGAATCATTTTAGGAGAACCTGAGAAAGCTTTTTATGAATTGATACAAAAGATAGAATCAGGCAAAGATAGAAACAATTTAGACGGGCTTTCATACATAAATAATGAAGGGGAAATAATTGTAAATGAATCAAAGCCTATTGAGAATCTAGATAAATTGCCATTTCCCGTCCGTACACCTGCTTCTCTAAGTTACGGCGAAGTAAATATTATGGGAAGCAGAGGATGCTATGGCAGTTGTACCTTTTGTTACATTAATCCATTTATAGGAAAGCATGTGCACTGGCGAGGAAGGAGCCCTGAAAATATCGTAGCCGAAATTGACGAGATTATTCAAAAAACAGACATGAGGTACTTTTATTTCACGGATCCAAATTTTTTTGGACCAGGAAATATGGGCCAAGAACGGGCAAAAAAACTGGGCAGTTTACTGAAGAGTAGAAAAATAAAGTTTGGAATAGAAGGAAGGGTAAACGATATTCACGAGGAAACCATCAAAGTATTTGTGGATGCTGGATTAGAAGATATTTTAGTTGGATTGGAAAGTGGTAGACAGGAGAGCTTGAATCGGTTAAATAAAATGACGACAGTTGAGCAAAATGAGACGGCAATAAGAATACTTCGGAAATACGGAGTCAATCTTCACATAGGTTTTATTATGTTTGAACCCGATTCGTCAATAGAAGATATAAGGATAAATTTTAACTTTTTAATGAGAAATCATTTATTAAATGATTTAAATACTACGGCTAATGTATTATATCATCAGCAAATTGTGCTGCAAGGTACAAGGTCTTATAGAGAATTAGTAGAGGAAGGTAGATTAATATTATCTTCAACATCAAACTACGAGGGAACTGTTGAATATGAAAATCCAATCATTGCAGATTTTGTAGCAATGATGAAGGAGATTACCAATATAGTCTTTGACTCTTTAAAGAACAGTTGGAAAAACGAATCATACAAAAATCCTCAGATGAAAGAATCCTATAAGGTTGTGAATGATTTATTGGTTCTAACCTTTTCAAAAATCTTGGAGAAAATAGAATTAGAGGGCAGGCTAGAAGAGTCATTTAAGAAAGTAGTGGTAAATAAGGCAAAGGATAAGATACTTTCTATATTTAATTTTCCATTGTTCTAAAATCGAATGTGAAATCGACATAGGTCTCTCATGAGAAAGATTGAGATTGCCTTGTATTCAGTAATACCGTGACACTATTTTAGTGTAATTATTTCAGGATGATCTATGTTACATGCTTTTGCTACGTTTTCAATCTTGAGTTTCCGTAAAATGTAATGCAAGACAGTATTTTATTTGA